>CAMWOD010000082.1 GCA_947175715.1 uncultured Porphyromonadaceae bacterium | reverse complement strand
GAGTGCATAGATGGAGATGCCTATAAGGGCTGGTATGCACGCGAAATGTTAAACCTCTAAACCAACTATTATCATGGCAGAACTGAAAAGCGGTATACAGCTGCAACCAGGTGAACAATTAGTATTTGAACTTGAAGCCGAACTCTGGGCAAGTTCCAACAACCCTATCGCTAAACTGATCGGTAAGGTGCTACGTCTGATCGCTCTATTGTTCGGAACCAAGCGTCACGGATGGCTCGTAATCACCGACCGCCGCGTCATTGAGGTTGCCACCGAGACTGCTTGCTGGGTATTCGAAACTAATCGCAACGTGAAGTATGTGCTCCCCTCTTCGGTTAAGGAAATCGGCTACGAGAAGGAAAAGACCTGCGGATGCTTCTGCGACGCCGTGTATCTCTACTATGAGGGCTTTACCCAGACTACCCGTATCCTCCTCCCCTTCGGCGAGGAGACAGCCCTTAAGGTGGTTGATGCCTTTTACAATGCTATCTCTAATAAATGAGACTAATCTAATAGCTTAAGCCTTGCGAGGTATCGATACTACTTGGCGAAAGCTCTACCTCAACAGCTACGCTTACCTGCTGATAATGATAGCGGTAGGCGTGGCTGTAATACCTTTGTACCTATGGGGCTTCAAGTGGTGGCTGGCGATATTGCAGGGGGTGGGGGTGTACCTGTCGCTCAGAGGGGCGGTGACGATAATGCGAGCATGGCCCGACAAGCAGCGGAAGTATCACATACTGATGGAGAAGAATCGCGACGAGTTGCGCCCGGACACATTCCGACAGTTTATGGACGCACCATGTGGACGACTGCTGGCACGGGTGGTGATTGCCGACCTTGGATATCCGAACGATACTTACCGCAGAGTGAAGCGGGAGGCCGCACCGCGGTTTTGGCGCAATTGCCGCGCAACATTCGCTCCGGCACCAAGCAGCACCGAGCGCATCGTGATCCACAAAATAGATAAACACCGGGACGGCCAAAAGCAATGACGCTGTGGATTACCGCTGTTAAATAAAGTTAAAATTTGTAAGAAAGGGGATTTTTATGTAAATTCGTAGGCGTACTTCAACATAAACGTACCTACTATTTACTATGAGTTACTTAAAATTTGATAAGAACCTGATGATCAATCTTGAGCAGTCTCTTCCCAAGGAGATGCTCCGTACCAATCAGGCAGGTGCTTATCATTGCACTACTGTCGTGGGTTGCAACACCCGCAAGCAGCATGGCTTGTTGGTGATACCCATGCCGGGGCGTGACTATAGGCCCGCCGTGCTGCTGTCGTCGCTTGACGAAACTGTGATACAGCACGGAGCCCCGTTCAATCTGGGGTTGCACCGCTATCAGGGTGGTGTCTATAGCCCCAATGGCCATAAATATATTAGGGAATTTGATTGCGAGAGTGTGCCACGTACCACCTACCGTGTGGGTGGCGTGATTCTCACAAAAGAGAAGATTTTCATATCGAAGGAAAATCGCATACTTATACGCTACACACTCCTCGATGCGCACTCACCCACGACGCTGCAATTCCGCCCGATGCTCGCATTTCGCGATTCCAATGAGTTGTGTGTGGAAAATGACGCTCTTAATACCGAATGTGGCGAGGTGCCCAATGGCGTAAGTTGTTGCCTATATGATGGGTATCCCACTCTATATATGCAGCTGAGCCGTAAACCCGAATGGGTGTACGACCCTCACTGGTATAAAGGGCTGGAATATGTGAAGGATATGGACCGCGGAGTGCCATACGTCGAAGACCTGTGGGTGCCCGGCTACTTCCAGGTGCCGATCAAGAAGGGTGAGTCGGTGATCTTCTCGGCCGGAGTGAGCGAAGTGTCGCCACGGTCGCTCTCGTCAATGTATCAGCGCGAGATTGAGGGTCGCACGTGCCGCACCAGTTTCTACAACTGCCTAAAGAACTCAGCCAAGCAATTCTATTACTCGGCGCCCGACGGCAAGGAGTACATGCTCTCGGGGTATCCGTGGGGCAAAGTGCTTGCTCGCAATACATTCATGTCGCTGCCGGGCAATACATTGGCCATACATCATCGCAAGGATTTTGAAAATATATTCGGCACAGCTGTCGAGGCGTTGAAGCACTATATGGATACTGGCGAGGTGTCCGACATGATACAAGGCATAGATTTGCCCGATATACCGCTATGGGCTGTGTGGGCAGTTCAGCAGTTTGCCAAGGCCGAAGGTGCCGACGCCGCTCGCAAGCTATATCTCGACACAGTAGCCGAGATAGTTGACTGGATAATCGATGACGGACACCCCAACCTCCGACTCACCGATGAAGGACTGGTTGAAACCGAGGGTGCCTCAACACCGGTATCGTGGATGAACTCAGTGCTCGACGGACGTCCCGTGCTACCTCGTACGGGTAAACTCGTAGAGTTTAACGCATTGTGGTACAATGCTCTGAGATGTGTGGCATCGCTCGCTGAAGGCCGTGCCGACATGGCCGAGCGTGCGGCCCGCTGGACCGAAAAAGCCGACTTGATGAAGGAACCGTTTGTCGATACCTTCCTCAACGATTCGGGTTACCTCTACGACTACGTGAATGGTAATTACAACGACCTGCAGGTGCGCCCCAATATGGCGATTGCAATAGGCATGGATTATTCTCCACTCGATCGCCGACAGCGTAAGATGGTGCTCGATGTGGTGACACGCGAATTGCTTACCCCCAAGGGGTTGCGTACATTGTCGCCAAAGAGTTATGGCTATCGCCCGGCCTATTTGGGTTCGCCCCGCGAGCGTGAAGAAGCCCTCCATCAGGGTCCGGCTCGTCCGTGGCTCATGGGATTCTATGCCGAGGCTTATCTGCGCGTGTTCGGCATGAGCGGTGTAGGTTATATCGACCGTATGCTCATAGGTTTTGAGGATGACATGTCGCAAGGTTGCATAGGTTCACTCTCACAGCTATACGACGGAAATCCCCCATATTCGGGCCGCGGCGCCATAAGCCATGCCACCAACGTGGCCGAAGTGCTCCGTACGCTCCGCACGCTTAAACGTTTTGACCAACCTGTAACTCCCAATCGACAATGAAAGCTTTAATGTTTGGGTGGGAGTTCCCACCTCATATCCTTGGCGGACTTGGTACTGCAAGCTACGGCCTGACACAAGGCATGGCTTCGCACCCGGGAATGGAAATATCGTTTGTCATCCCCAAGCCCTGGGGTGATGAGGATCGCTCATTCGCTCAGATCATCGGCGCATCGCAAGTGCCGGTGGCGTGGCGCGATGTGAGCCGCGAATATGTGGAGTCGAGAATCGGCAAGCTTATGGACCCCGACCTCTACTTCCGTCTGCGCGACCATATATATGCCGACTTCAACTACATGGCTACCAACGACCTGGGTTGCATTGAGTTCTCAGGCCGTTATCCCGACAATCTGCTTGAAGAAATCAACAACTACTCAATCATGGCCGGAGTGGTGGCCCGAACACTCGACTTCGACATAATACACTCGCACGACTGGCTCACATATCCGGCTGGCATTCATGCTAAGCAGGTGACGGGAAAGCCACTGGTGATACACGTTCACGCTACCGACTTCGACCGCTCGCGTGGCAATGTCAACCCTACGGTGTTTGGCATCGAGCTTGATGGTATGCACCACGCCGATCATATCATCACCGTGAGCAATCTTACACGCAATACCGTAATCGAGAAGTATGGTATCGACCCAGCTAAGGTGACTACCGTGCACAACGCCGTGATACCTCTGAGCCCCGAGCTGATCAATATCGAGGCTCCGCGGTCGAAGGACAAGGTTGTGACATTCCTCGGACGTATCACTATGCAAAAAGGTCCTGAGTATTTCGTGGAAGCAGCAACCAAGGTGTTGAAAAACAATCATAACGTGCGATTTGTCATGGCTGGCTCGGGCGACATGATGGATAAGATGATACGTCTGGCGGCTGAGCGCGGCATAGCCGACCGATTCCACTTCCCCGGATTCCAGAAGGGAGCTGAGGTGTATAAGATGCTCAAGGCGTCGGATGTATATGTGATGCCGTCGGTGTCAGAGCCATTCGGCATATCGCCTCTCGAGGCTATGCAGATGGGTGTGCCATCAATCATCTCAAAGCAGAGTGGATGCGCCGAGATACTCGACAACGTAATCAAGACCGACTATTGGGACGTCGACGCTATGGCCGACGCTATCCATGCGCTAATCAGCTATCCGGCGTTGCATAAGCAGCTTAAGGAAGATGGCATAGCCGAGGTCAACCAGATTACATGGGATAAGGCCGGCGCCAAAGTCATCGATATATATAATAAGGTAATAAATAAATAATCTCCTCATATTGCAACAATGAAAGCTATAAGTTTTTGCTTCCAGATACATCAGCCATTCCGCCTGAAACGTTATCGCTTCTTCGATATTGGTAATGACCATTACTACTATGATGACTTTGCCAACGATGACATCATAACCCGCATCGCCCAGCGCTCATACATGCCTGCTGCCGAAACGCTGATGCGAATGATTGAAGACTCGAAGGGTAAGTTTAAATTCGCTTTGTCGATTTCGGGCGTAGCGCTCGAGCAGCTTGAGCAATATGTGCCCGAGTTTATCGATCAGCTCAAAAAATTGGCCGCTACCGGTTCGGTGGAATTTCTTGGTGAAACATACGCTCACTCTCTGGCATCGCTCATCGATGTGGAGGAGTTTGCCGAACAGGCACGTATGCACGATCGTAAGATTGAGGAGCTGTTTGGTAAAAAGCCTAAAGTATTCCGCAATACCGAGCTGATTTATTCCGATGATATTGCACCTCAGGTATTAGCTCTTGGCTATAAGGGTATAATCACCGAAGGCGCAAAGCACATATTGGGTTGGAAATCGCCCAACTATGTTTACGCGGCCGCTACCGCTCCCAAACTCAAGGTGCTGCTGCGCAACTCAAAGCTGAGCAACGATATTTCCTTCAATTTCGGCAACCCTGAGTGGCCCGAATACCCCCTTACAGCTGATAAGTTTATCGACTGGATAGCCCAAACCCCCGAGGAGGAGCAAATTATCAACCTGGGTATGAATCTTGAGGTGCTCGGTGAGATGAAACCTCGTGAAACCGGAATTTTCCAATTCTTCGAGGCTCTTCCCCGCTTTGCAGCCGAGCGTGGCATCGAATTCTGGACTCCTACCGACACCATCAAAAAGCTCAAGCCTGTGGGTGAGCTCTCGGTGATGCACCCCATATCGTGGGCCGACGAGGCGCGCGACACATCGGCATGGCTTGGCAACGCATTGCAGAATGAGGCTTTCAACAAGTTGTACTCGGTGGCAGAGCGCGTGCGATTGTGCGACGACCGCCGCCTGAAGCAAGACTGGGACTACCTGCAGGGTGCCGACCACTTATTTTATATGTCGACCAAACGCTTGGGCGATGGAGCTGCGCATGGTCTGTTCTCGCCCTACGGCACACCCTTTGAGGCGTTTACCAACTATATGAATGTTTTGGCTGACTTCATCGTGCGCGTAGAGGAGCAATACCCACTGTCGATTGAAAACGAGGAGCTTAACGCTCTTTTGACCACTATCCGTAATCAGGCTCGCGAGATTGAGTCGCTCAACAAGGAGGTGACCTCTATGCGTCTCAACATCGAGCACCTTGGCGAGGAGGAGAAGAAGGGCGCTAAGAAGCCTGTTGAGGCTGTTGAGGCTCCCAAGAAGTCAACCGCCAAGGAAAAAGCCGCAAAGCCTAAAGCAACTAAGACTAAAACCACCAAAGCCAAAGCTGAGGTGAAAAAATAATTCCCCATAGTAGGGATATACGTATCTAAAATAAAACCAAACAATTATGCTTTCTGAAAAACTTGAAGCAGCGCTCAATAATCAAGTCAACGCTGAATTATGGTCGGCCTATCTTTACCTGTCGATGGGCATGAACTTTGAAAAAGCCGGATTCCCTGGCATAGCCAACTGGTTTAAAATCCAGTTTAAGGAGGAGCAGGCTCACGCTGAGATTTTTATGAATTATATCAACCAACGTGGCGGTCGCGTATTGCTGATGCCTATAGCCGAGGTGCCTACTGAGAGGGCTACTCCGCTCGATGC
>CAMWOD010000081.1 GCA_947175715.1 uncultured Porphyromonadaceae bacterium | reverse complement strand
ACACGGGGGTCGCGGGTCATGAAGCCTTCGACGCGGAGGGCGTGCTTGTCTTCGGGGTTAACCTTTACTAATGCGCGTGCGATAGCGAGGCGAAGAGCTTCGGCCTGGCCTTTGTAACCGCCGCCATCGAGGTTTACCTTGATGTCGTACTTTTCAGCGCAGTCGAGAGTGTTGAGGGGCTGCTTAACGATGTATTGGAGGATTGATGAGGGGAAGTACACCTCGAGAGGGCGCTTGTTGATGGTGATTACGCCAGTGCCTTCGCTCATGATCACTCGGGCGATAGCGGCCTTACGACGGCCGATAGCATTAACTGTTTCCATTTGCGGCGATTATTAAATTTTGTTGAGGTCAAGTGGTTTGGGGTTCTGGGCAGCATGGGGATGCTCCGGACCGTTGTAAACGTGCAAGTTGTTGATGAGCTTGCGGCCGAGACGGTTTTTGGGGAGCATGCCTTTCATCACCTTGATGTAGAGGGGGTGATAGCCGGGTTTGCTGTGCTTGTTGAAGGATTTCTTCATCAGGCGAGCGGGAGTGGTTTCACGCTGACCGCCGGGGTATCCGGTGTAGCTCAGGTAGATGTGGTCGTCCCATTTCTTGCCGGTGAGTTTCACTTTGTCGGCGTTGATGATGATGACGTTGTCGCCACACTCAACAAAAGGAGAATAGGTGGGCTTGTTTTTGCCGCGGAGGATTTTAGCGACTTGAGAGCAAAGACGGCCGAGAACCTGGTCGGTAGCATCGATCACTACCCACTCACTGGCGAAAGATTGCTCGTTGGGTGATACTGTTTTGTAGCTTAAGGTATCCACTTTAGATTGTTGATTAATAGTTAATTAATTTGACCAAACACCATAATGCGCTCGGCCAGAAGCGCACTATAGCTACGGCCGGTTAATGGTTTTTGGATAAAATCGGTGCGCAAAGGTAATGATATTCGGAGAATTATGCAAATATTTTTTATCAGCCTGATGCGATTTATAAGGCACGGGCCGCTGCGAGTGGCAGCGGCCCGTGGGTGTGAACTGAGGCTGTAGGCACCTGCGTGGGTGCTGTTGCCTGGATATAGCTATTACTTGAAGTAGCGGTTGTAGAGGCCTTGGAATCCTTGTCCGTGGCGAGCCTCATCCTTGGCCATTTCGTGAACGGTGTCGTGGATGGCGTCGAGGTTGAGCTCTTTGGCGCGGCGTGCGATGCGCATCTTGTCGGCGTTGGCGCCAGCCTCAGCGGCCATTCGTTTTTCGAGGTTGGTCTTGGTGTCCCATACCATTTCGCCGAGGAGTTCGGCAAACTTGGCTGCGTGCTCAGCCTCCTCAAATGCGTAGCGCTTGAAGGCGTCGGCTACTTCGGGATAGCCCTCGCGGTCGGCCTGACGCGACATGGCAAGGTACATTCCCACTTCCGAGCATTCGCCGTTGAAGTGGGCTGTGAGGTCGGCGATCATCTGGTCGTCGCAACCTTTGGCCACGCCAAGTTCGTGCTCGGTGACAAACTGAAGCAATGCCTTTTGGTCGAGTTCTTTAAACTTGCTCTTGGGGGCACCGCACTGAGGGCATTTCTCGGGGGCTTCGTCACCTTCGTGTACGTAGCCGCATACTGTGCAAATAAAGTTCTTCTTCATATCTTTAGAAGTTGTAGTAGATACCGAATGTGAGGTCGTTGCCATCGAGGAGCAGGCCGCCCTGGTCGGGAACTTGAGAGGCGTTGTTGCCACCCTTGTAACCTACGAATCCTACGTGAGCCACGATGCTTACGTTGTTGCTCAGGTTGTAAGCCACGCCGGGAGCGAAGCCTATCTGGTAGGTAGCTGCTAAGTCGGTGTCGTCGCCACCCTTGTAGCTGGTCCAGCCGAGGCCGATACCTACGGTGCCGTCAACGAAGGCTGAGAATTTGTCGTTTTTGTAGAATGTGTAGCGGGCGTAGGGGTTGATTTCGAAGAGGTTTACTTTGGCTGAGTTTACGTAGTTGTAGTCATATCCAAGTACGGCTCCGAAAGTTACTTTGTCGCTGTATTTGTAGCCAATTTCGGGGAGGATCTTAAACTCGGTAGTGTTGTCACCTGAGTTGCGCCAGAAACCTACTGAACCTCCAACATACATGTTATCGGTCTGAGCATAAGCCCCTAAAGAGGCGATGGCCATTACCATGATAAGAATGATTTTTTTCATAGTTTAAACTTGAATTTTGGGTTAGTAATATGGTTTGTAATGATGCAAAAGTAGGCATATTTTTGCAAAGTGCAAGGTTTTTATTAAAATTTTTAAAATCGACATATGTTTAGGCGCAATCACCAACACCGCCGACACACGGGTTGTGGCAAAATCAGGGGAGCAATCCGCATGTAGCGGACTGCTCCCCCTGGGTTAGTGCTGTCGATATATTGCTGTCGATATATTAATGTGTTTACTTAATATCGGGATCAACGCCCCACTGCTGCTGAGCCAGGCGGCGGTAGTTGTTGTAGCGCCACATTGCGTTGGCCTTGGCGGCAGCGAAGAGCTCGGCGCATTCTGCGGGATACTGTTTCATCACCGATGCGTAGCGCACCTCACCCTTGAGGAACTCGTCAAACTGATCCCAGTCGGGAGCTTTTGAGTCGAGTGTGAAGGGGTTTTTGCCTTCGAGCTCGGCGGCGGGGTTGTAGCGCCACAAGTGCCAGTAGCCGCAAGCCACGGCGCGCTCTTCCTCACGCTGTGAGTGACCCATGCCGGCCTTCAGACCGTGGTTGATACAGGGTGAGTAAGCTATGATGATTGAGGGTCCATCGTATGCTTCGGCCTCGCGGATAGCCTTGAGGGTCTGAGCGTTGTCGGCGCCCATAGCTACTTGTGCGGCGTAAACGTAGCCGTAGGTGGTGGCGATGAGACCGAGATCCTTCTTGCGGATGCGCTTGCCCGATGCGGCAAACTTGGCGATTGCACCCAGCGGTGTGGCTTTTGAAGCCTGACCACCGGTGTTGGAGTACACCTCGGTGTCGACTACGAGCACGTTGATGTTCTTGCCCGAAGCCAGTACGTGGTCGAGACCGCCGAAGCCGATGTCGTAGGCGGCGCCGTCGCCGGCAATGATCCACTGTGAGCGTTTAACGATGAGGTGCTTGAACTCGATGATGCCTTTGCATACATCGCAGTCGCAACCCTGGCATAGGGGCACGATCTTATCGGCTACTTCGCGTGTGGTGGCGTAGTCGTCCTTGTTGGCGAGCCACTGAGCTGCGAGGTCTTTGATTTCCTGCGAGCAGCAGTCGCATTGCTGAGCCTTCTCCATGAAGCCGGCCAGGCGAGCGCGGTTGGTGTCGTAAGCCAGTGTCATACCGAGACCAAATTCGGCGAAATCCTCAAAGAGTGAGTTGGCCCATGCAGGACCATGACCGGCGGCATTGGTGGTATAAGGTGTTGAAGGCACTGAGCCTGAGTAGATAGACGAGCAGCCGGTGGCGTTGGCTACCATCTCGTGGTCGCCAAAGAGCTGGCTTATGAGCTTGACGTAAGGTGTCTCACCACAACCCGAGCAAGCGCCCGAGAACTCAAAGAGGGGCTGGGCGAACTGTGAGTTCTTCACGTTGGCCTTGATGTCGACAAGGTGTTGCTTTGAGGCTACTTCCTTGACGCAGTAGTCCCATTCTTTCTGCACGTCGAGCTGGGTTTCGAGAGGTTTCATCTCGAGGGCTTTCACGCCCTTCTTGCCGGGGCATACGTCAACGCAGTTGCCGCAACCGAGACAGTCGAGCACGTCAACGCTCTGTATGAAGCGCATGCCGGTGAAGGTCTTGCCGATAGCGGGGAGTGTCTGCTCCTCGGTGAAGGGGGCACCCTCCATCTCCTTGGCGTCGAGCACGAAGGGACGGATGGCGGCGTGGGGGCATACATATGCACACTTGTTGCACTGGATACAGTTTTCCTCAAGCCACTCGGGCACGAAGGCTGCAACGCCGCGCTTTTCGTAAGCTGCGGTGCCCTGCTGCCAGGTGCCGTCCTCGATGCCCTTGAATGCGCTCACCTTGAGCAAGTCGCCATCCTGAGCGTTGATGGGGCGCACTACTTCGTTGATGAATGCGGGGTCGTCGTTGGCCGGAGCGGGCTCAACGGTGAGTGACGACCATGAGGGATCGATTTCGAGCTTGTGGTACTCGCCGCCGCGGTCTACTGCTGCGTAGTTCTTGTCGACAACGTCCTGACCCTTCTTGCCGTAGCTCTTAACAATGAATTTCTTCATCTGCTCGATGGCAAGGTCAACGGGGATTACCTCGGTGATGCGGAAGAATGCGCTCTGGAGTATGGTGTTTGTGCGGTTGCCAAGTCCTATCTCCTGGGCTATCTTGGTGGCGTTGATGTAGTATACGGTAATGTTGTGGTCGGCGAAGTATTTCTTAACCTTGTTGGGTAGGTTCTTGGCCAATTCCTCTCCCTCCCATATGGTGTTGAGCAGGAAGGTGCCGCCATCGCGCAGGCCGCGGGTCACGTCGTACATGTGCAGGTAGGCCTGTACGTGGCATGCCACGAAGTTGGGGGTGTTAACCAGGTAGGTTGAGCGAATGGGTTCGTCGCCAAAACGGAGGTGAGAACAGGTGAAACCACCCGACTTCTTCGAGTCGTAAGCGAAGTAAGCCTGGCAATATTTGTCGGTGTTCTCGCCGATGATTTTCACAGAGTTCTTGTTGGCACCCACGGTACCATCTGCGCCGAGGCCGTAGAACTTAGCTTCATAGATAGTCTTGCCGCCCAGGGCCATCTCCTCGGGGAGGGGGAGCGATGTGAAGGTCACGTCGTCGACGATGCCCACGGTGAAGTGATCTTTGGGCATGGGGAGGGCGAGGTTTTCAAACACGCCTATGATCTGGGCAGGAGTGGTGTCCTTCGATGCCAAGCCGTAGCGTCCACCCACGATGAGGGGGGCGTTTTCTTTGCCGTAGTATGCCTCCTTGACGTCGAGATAAAGGGGCTCTCCGTTGGCGCCAGGCTCTTTGGTGCGGTCGAGTACGGCGATGCGCTTCACAGTGGAGGGGATAGCCTTGAGCAGGTGCTCAACCGAGAACGGACGGTAAAGATGAACCGATACAAGACCCACTTTCTCGCCGTTGGCTATCATGTGGTCGATGGCCTCCTGGGCTGCTTGGGTCACTGAGCCCATGGCGATGATCACTCGGTCGGCGTCATTGGCTCCATAGTAGTTGAACAGGTGATATTCGCGGCCAGTGATTTCGGAGATTGACTTCATGTAGTCTTCTACGATTTCGGGCACGCGTGTATAGTATTCGTTGCACGATTCACGGTGCTGGAAGAAAACGTCGCCATTCTCGGCCATGCCTCGAGCTACGGGAGCGTCGGGGGTAAGTGCGCGCTGACGGAACTGCGATAGTGCCTCGCGGTCGAGCAGTGGAGCGAGGTCGTCTTGGTCGATGGCCTCAATCTTCTGGATTTCGTGTGATGTGCGGAATCCGTCGAAGAAGTTCATGAAAGGTACGCGGCTCTTGATGGTGGCGAGGTGTGCCACACCGGCGAGGTCCATCACCTCTTGTACCGAACCTTCGGCAAGCATGGCGAAGCCAGTCTGGCGGCATGACATCACATCCTGGTGGTCGCCGAAGATGCTCAATGCGTGCGAAGCGATAGTACGTGCTGATACATGGAATACGCAGGGGAGGAGCTCACCGGCGATTTTGTACATGTTGGGGATCATAAGCAATAATCCCTGTGAGGCGGTGTAGGTGGTGGTGAGAGCGCCAGCCTGAAGTGAACCGTGGACTGCTCCGGCAGCTCCACCTTCCGACTGCATTTCCTGTACGTGCACTGTCTCACCAAAAATGTTCTTGCGGCCGGCTGCTGCCCATTCATCAACGTATTCGGCCATGGTCGAAGACGGGGTGATGGGGTAGATGGCGGCTACTTCAGAAAACATATACGAGACATGGGCGGCGGCTTGATTGCCATCGCAAGTCATGAATTTTTTCTGTTTGCTCATAGCTTGGTTTATATAATTTTTAATGAACTCTATGTGATGACTGGGAGTGTGATATACTGACCCAATTTTCCGACAAAATTACTACTTAATTCTGTAACGACAAAATATAAAATCACGGCACTGTCTACGGAGCTATGG
>CAMWOD010000080.1 GCA_947175715.1 uncultured Porphyromonadaceae bacterium | reverse complement strand
AGGGTGGTGGCGGAGGCAGCGTGGAGCCCACACATCGTTGGTGACCTATCTCCTCCCGAGCCACCGACAAGGCTATGGCGCGCGTCATCAGGCAATCGTCGTGACATCCATGACGGGCAGCGTACGAGCCATTGGGCAGATGCTCGTAGGTGAGGAGCTCGTTGATGGTGACACTATCGCGCTCCACATATCCATGTTCGCGCACCAGCTCTATCAGGCGGTCAACCACCATCCCCTTGGTGGCACGGTTGGTATGAAACCCGATGCGCGATGTGGCACACCCGGTGACTGTGTCGAATGAGCGCCGCAGATACAAGTTGGGATAACACTCGCGCAGGTTGGTGAGCAGATACAGTGAGTCGCCACCGTTCTCCGTTTCCAGTGTGTTCGACTCCACCACAAGCAGGGCCTCGTTATACCATCCCGCTATTTTCGTAGCTTTGCGTGTGAGCAGGTCATGGTCGATATGCCCCCGCCATTGCGCCACCACCTCGGGCCGCTCCTCGGTGTAGTCTAGCACCGCTATCACCGACCAGTCGCTCGAACGTGAGCGACCGCCCACATCTACAGCAGCCACGTAGCGGCGCCCGGAGTGCGGCGGGGTCCACAGGCTCAGACACCCCAGGGGGTCGTCGGCAAACACTCCCATGTCGCTTAGCTCCCCTACCCTGGGTTGACGGCAGTCGGTGCGCATCTTCTCAACATGGACAGCGTCAAACACATTGTTGCCGGTATTGGTAAAGGCCTCCTCCTCGTTGGTAGGGTACTCGGCCTGCATCATGGCATGGCTGCAATACTCCTTGCGCTTATTATGGTACCACTTGATGCAGTCGAGTGACATAGCGTCAATCGATGACCAAAGATTCATTTCGTATGCGTCAAGCGACTCCCACAGCTGGGGCAGCTCGTCACGCGTGATCGGCTCCCTATATATCTCGATTTCGTACCACGGCACGAATATGGGATGCTTGTCGCTCTTCCCGGCTCGGGCACGAAGCCACTCCTGGTGGAAGAAATTGCCCACACCGTTGGCCGTCGACTCCATGACTATCAATGTGTAAGGGGCACGGGCTATGGCGCCACAGATAGTGCGGATGAAATCGGTAGGGTCTTTGCGTAGAGTGGCCGGCCAGAAAGCCACCTCGCTCAGGTGAGCCATAGCAAAGTCAGAACCGCGTACAGCATCCTGATTTTCAGCCGAAGCGAGGGTCACCCGACAACCTCGCCCCACGATTTCACGCACGTTGGCCGATCGCTCATAGGGCACAAATTTAGGTGTCGCATCCCCATCCCATAGCTCGGGTGGATATTGTGCCAGCATCTTGGTATACATGCCTCGGATATTGGCTGCCGAGTCTTTGACGTGGGCACATATCAGCGAATGCCAGTTGCGCTGACAGCAACTTTGAATCCACGACATGTAAAGCTGAACCAATGTGGAGCCACCCCACTGACGCGCCTTCAGGATGATAAGCCGCATCGGAAGGCCGGCCCGACGGTCCGACTCCAGCACCTCGGCTACCCTGCGCTGAGGAGCATTGAGCGTGAATCGGGTGTCGCGCCCACTTATTTTATCCTTGATGGTGACGCACCGCCATGCCCAGAAGTAGAAGTCATGTCGGCAGCGCAGCATCTCGAAGTCGTTGATGCCCAACCGTGTGGAATACAGCGGGTCGGTGATCATCGACATCGGCACCCTCACTTTGTGCCCGTCGGGAGCCGTAACCTCGGTGCGGAAGTGGTCATCAGGGCAACCGATTCCCGCCGTTGGGTCATACTCAGCCACTTGCAATGCTTTGCGCCTGCAGTGTTCGGCCCATATTGTATCGTAGTCGTGTGGTGTAAGTTTCATTACTGTATTACGGTGTCGGCGCTCACATTGGCGCTGATTGCTAAGTGAATATATTTGCGGCGAGGACGACGGAAAGCTATACGGGGGTTGGCTATGCGCTTTCCCTTGACCGCAGCCCTCAGAAGGTGTGCAGGCGAAGGGAACGCTATGCCACCCTGCGGAGGATAGTGGTTGGTGCCTATCACATCGACCGTGGCATCGACCGATCCTCCGGCTATGGGCACCTCAACCGTATCGACGGCATTATCGTGTGGGCGGCGCTCAGGGGGCATCGGACGAGTACTAAGCTCGATATGTATCAGCGCATCGCTCCATTGCGTGAAGTCGGAGGCCACTATCCGGCGCAAACCGTGTGAATCGCTTATATACAGCGTATTGCCATCACTCATAAGTGATGAGCCTGTGCAACTGCGACGCGACACACACTGCTGTGCAGGGTGATATACCTTTACGTCGCCAAGGTTGTCGAGCATCCACAATTCACCACCGAAAATCGACGTCCATCCTATGCAGCGGGCCGATACGTCGGGAACAAGCGCCTTCACTCGCGCCCCTTCGATGAGCAGCAGCGAGCCACCTGCTATGGCATAGCAACACTCGGGCCCTGGTGTGATGCAACCGGGCACTGTGATGCCTCGGCGATCGATGAGCGAGGCCCTTACCACCATCGATGTGTCGACACTGGTGGTGACAAGGGTGATTCCGTCGGCCGAGGTCACATAAAAGTGAGGGTTGCCCGACATAAATCCCGAAGATGAGTAGCTTGCGGGAGTTACACCGCTGATTTCCGATGGAGTCACACGCTTCAGCTGCGCAATCGACAGGGGTGACGATGCACTGCCGCAAGCTATATATCCATTGTAAGGCACCGGGGGCATAGTCGACTCTGGAGTGGTCCATCCGGTGGAGTTATTCACAAATCCCCACGGCTCGAGAGTGTGATGCAGATAGTAGGCAAAGTCGCCAAGTGGCACCCCTTTTAGAGGTAGCTCATGGCGTGAGAATCGCCCCGCCGGCGAATAGTAAAAGATGGTCATCTTCACCGCATCGGCCGATGGGTAGGAGAGCAGTGGGTTAACCTGCAAGGGAGCTGATGCCACTCCACTGCCGCTCCACACCACTTGGCGGCTACCATCACCCATCGTCACTACAATGTCGGCACGCCACCCACCCTGCGAGGTCGATAAGCTGCTGCACATCGATTGCAATGAGTGGCCGTTGAAAGGGAGGAACCGCGGGTTGGCATAGACCATTGTGTCGCCATGACGTGCAATTGCCGTGGCTGTAAAATTGCGGGGAAAGCTCAGCAATTCGCTCTTATTGGCTTGTGTATTACTACGGATTTTCCCCAAGTCGCTCAACATAGAGCGGGTCTGCTCCACGGCATCGTCGTTGACTGTCATATTCACCCTGTGGTTTTCACCGGGGGTAAGTCCACCCGAGAATGGACGTGGTATGTAGTCGACCACCCGCATCATCGATTCAGCACGCTCAAGCATGCGGCGCACCAGCAACATGCGATGCTCGGTGCCTGCCGGAGTAGCCGCCGCACCGGGTAGATTATAATTGAGTTTCCCCTCGGCCGTGATTCTTCCTGTGCAATTGAGATTGAAATTCAAGGGATGGATCTGGGGGGAGGCGAGCACCTCAATCGCCGCCACCCGGCGTGCCCACCCTTGATGCTCCATAGCGTTGGCAAGCAATAGTCCAGGGCGCCAGGCGTTGGCAGTGAATGTATGGCCGTTGCGCTGGGTGCGGGTGGCATTGACATCGACACTCACCGTCGAGGTGAGCTGAAATCCACCACTTGACACCAGCACCGGCGACGATGCGTAGAGCACCCTCCCTCGACTATCGAGCAGGCGATAACTCATCAATGCAGGTTGCACCATGTATCCCCCTTGCGCGGCCTCCGTCACGATGCGCCGATAGGCCTCGATAGCCTCCGAGGTGATACTCTTGGCATCGGTTGGCGCAAGGGGGCCTTCTCCATGCTCATATGCTCCACGCAGCTGCGTGACCACGGTCGATGCCTGAAAAGTGGTGGATGAATGCACAGCAATAGCTATTGACGGAAATTCAGGCATATACCCCATGTCGACCCATGACCCCGTATCGTTGTCGTAGCACACCAGATAGGGGCCGCGGTCGGTAAAGATATATACGTCATTGTCGATGGCAGTGGCGCAGTAAATTGTGTCGTCAACCGTAAACTGAATCTGTTTCAATCCATTCATATCGTTGATGATGGTAAGTGTCGACTCATTTTTCAGCAATAGCGACGAGCCTCCCGAGTGGCGTATGTGGCACAGCACTTCCCCCTTGTTTGTGGTGAAGCGTCCGGGTATTCTTACGGGGCGTAGCAACGATGGTGTGCGAGGATCGGGGGCCAGATTAAGCGCCCCGCTGAGTGTAGCTTGGCAATTCATAGCGGTATTAGTGATTTTTTGGCGCAAAGTTATCTCCCACCTTCCTGGGCGATATCCCTAAGAATCGCACACGTACAATATTTAATGAAAAATTTCGTTAAATAATAGATGAAGTGCGCTCATAGACATAATTGGCTTGTTTACGCCCTGTTGGCCATGCTTGGGGTGTCGCTCGCAGGTTGTTCGCTCAAAAAGAACACCGCTTCGACACGCCACTACACGGCATTCATCACCAAGTACAACATATACTACAACGGCGATACCCACTTCAAGGAAACACTCCACGACATGGAGCGTGCCTACGAGGACGACTATACACGCACCCTGTTCATGCACCCGGTGGAGAGCAAAAACGACCCTAAAGCGCCTCAGCCCACCGGCAATTTCGACCGTTCGATCGAGAAAGCTCAAAAAGCCATCCAGCTCCGTTCAATCAAGAAAAAACCCGCTAAAAAGCAGGGGAAAAACAACGACCCTGAATATAAAGCCTGGATGAAGCGCGACGAGTACAACCCATTTCTCCACAACGCCTGGATGATGATGGGGCGCAGCCAGTATTACAACGGCGACTTCCTCGGGGCGGCATCAACATTCTTCTACGTGGCCAAGCACTTCACCTGGCTTCCCAACACTGTGACCGAGGCCAAGCTATGGCAAGCCCGATCCTACCTGTCGATGCAGTGGCTCTACGAAGGTGAAATGATCGTAGCCAAAATAAAGCCTGACGAACTCACCAACAACACACTCAAGTCGCTTTACAACTACGACTACGCCGACTACTACGTGCAGCGCGAGGAGTGGGACCGCGCCTTACCCTACCTTAAGGAGGCTATACGATATGCCAGCGGCCCGCAGAAAACACGCCTCAACTTCCTGCTGGGTCAGGTTTACTCACGCCTGGGAGATAAGCAGATGGCCTACCAGGCATTCAAAAAGGCTGGCAGCTCATCATCGGCTACCTACCGCACCAAATTCAACGCCCGAATCAAGCAAAGCGAGGTCTACACCGGCTCCAACATAGAGCCCGAGGTAAAAGCGCTCAAACGCATGACCCGTTACGACCGCAACGCCGACTACCTCGACCAGATTTACTATGCCATCGGCAACCTCTACCTGAGCCGCGCCGACACAATTCCCGCAATCGAAAACTACAAGCTCGCCGCCGAGAAGTCAAAGCGCAACGGCATCGACAAGGCCATAAGCCAGATTACACTCGGTCAGCTCTACTACGCTCGACATGAATACGATCTGGCACAGCCATGCTTTGCCGAGGCCGTGCCTCTCTTGCCCGAATCCTACCCCGACTATCAGCTGCTCAAACGCCGCTCCGACGTACTCGACGAGCTGGCTGTGTATTCCCAGAATGTACAGCTCCAGGACTCGCTGCTTCGCCTGTCGGACATGACCAAGGAGGAACAGCTCAAAGTCGTGAACAAAATCATCGACGAACTGAAAAAGAAGGAGAAGGAGGAGGCCGAAGCCACCGCCCGCGAGGAGTATCTCGCACAGCAAGCAGCCAACGGCATGGATGCCAACAATTCGGCCAACGCACCCACCACATTCCAGCTCAACACCGACGATTCGTGGTACTTCTACAACACAACATCGAAGAACGCAGGCAAAACTGAGTTCCAAAAGCGTTGGGGTTCGCGCAAACTTGAGGACAACTGGCGTCGGCGCAACAAAGCATCATTCTCAATGAGCGACTTCGGCGACAACGACGACGAGGACGACGATGAAGATACCGACTCGGGCGGCGGCGACTCCGGCACAGAGGAGACCCCAGCCGACAAGGAAGCCGCCAAGTTTGCCGACGATCCACACTATCCCGAA
>CAMWOD010000079.1 GCA_947175715.1 uncultured Porphyromonadaceae bacterium | reverse complement strand
CATACACGTCGTGTGGCTCGCGAGCCACCTGATAGGCGAGCGAGCGACCCACATTGCCTCCCAGACCGGCGTTGATTCCGGCGCCGCGTAGTATGTGGTAGGTGAGCATTGTGGTTGTGGTTTTACCGTTGGAGCCTGTGATGCACACCATCTTGGAGTCGGTATATCGGCCGGCGAGCTCGATTTCGGAGATGATGGGTATATTCTTGGAGCGTAGTTTTACGATGATTGGAGCCGTAGGAGGTATGCCGGGCGATTTCACTACTTCGTCGGCCGAGAGTATCAGCTCCTCGGTGTGTTGTCCTTGCTCCCAGGGGATCTGCTCACTCTCGAGTATGTTGCGGTAATGCTCGGAGATGGCGCCGAAGTCCGACACGAACACGTCCATGCCGCGGTCCTTGGCCAGGATTGCAGCACCTACGCCGCTCTCACCGGCGCCTAATATGACAAGTCGTTTCTTCATAGGCTTATGTTGTAGATATTTAAGTCGTTAGCGAATTTTGAGTGTCACGAAGGTGATGGCTGCCAAGATGATGCCAATAATCCAGAATCGCACCACGAGCCTCGACTCGGGGATGGGTCGGTAAGGGCTTTGTATTATAGCCTCAAAACCCGCGTTGCCCGGTTTCTGGAAGTGGTGGTGCAGGGGTGTCATCTTGAATATGCGTCGTCCTTGGCCATACTTGCGTTTTGTGATTTTGAAATAGCTCACTTGGAGTATCACTGACAGGTCCTCGACAAAGAAGATGGCGCATAATATGGGGAGTAGCAACTCCTTGTGGATGAGGATGGCGAATACTGCTATGATGCCTCCGAGGGTGAGTGAGCCGGTGTCGCCCATAAACACCTGTGCCGGGTTGGCATTATACCACAGGAAACCTATCAGCGCACCGATGAATGCGGCCATGTACACCACCAGCTCGGAGCTTTGGGGTATGTACATGATGTTGAGGTAGGAGGAGTATATTATGTTGCCTCCGAGGTAGGCCATGATTGCCAGTGCCACACCGATTATCGCCGAGGTGCCGGTGGCGAGGCCGTCGAGGCCGTCGGTGAGGTTGGCCCCATTGCTCGTGGCGGTAACAACGAATATCACTATGAAAATAAAGAGTACCCATGCCGCAGGCTCGGCGTATTTCCCCATCCACTGGGTGAACCATGCGTAGTCGAAGTTATTGTTCTTAACAAATGGCAAAGTGGTCTGGGGTTCCTTGACATCGTCGGTGCCGTAGGCTATATCCTTGATTTCGATGATGCCGCCGGTGGTGTTTTCGATCGAAGTGGTCACTTCCTGGTTGGGTCGCATTACTATGTCGGGCGACAGGTACATGGTGATTCCTACGATGAGCCCTAATCCCACCTGACCTATGATTTTGAATTTACCCTTCATTCCCTCCTTATTCTTGCGGTGTACCTTGATGAAGTCGTCGAGAAATCCGAGTGTGCCGAGCCACACGGTGGCCACGAGCATGAGTATCATGTATACGTTGCTCAGGTTGCCAACGAGCAGGCAGGGCAGCAGTATCGATACGATGATGATGATGCCACCCATGGTGGGGGTGCCGGTTTTGGCGGCCTGCCCTTCGAGGCCGAGGTCGCGTATTATCTCGCCTACTTGCAGTTTCTGGAGCCTCTCGATGATACGGCGACCTATGAATATGGCTATGAGCAATGCGAGCACAAATGCTATCCCCGAGCGGAAGGTGATATAGTCCATCAGTCGGGCTCCGGGGAAGCCGACTTCTTGCAGATATTTAAAGAGGTAGTAAAACACTCAATCAGGTTTTTTAAGTTAATGAATTTACGGTTATGCTACTGGTTGATTCTGGGCGCCCATGCATTCGATGGCTACCTTGCGGTCGTCGAACGGATGTTTGACGCCTTCGATTTCCTGGTAGTCTTCATGCCCCTTGCCGGCTATCAGGATTACATCGCCGGGCTGTGCGTCGGCGCATGCGCGGGCTATCGCTTCGCGGCGGTCGACTATCACTTTGGTGCGCTCACGGTCGGCGGCGGTGAGCCCGGCCACCATATCGGCGAGGATGTCCTCGGGCTTTTCAAACCGTGGATTGTCGCTGGTGAGTATCACGTAGTCGCTCAGTCGGGCTGCCTCTGATGCCATGATGGGGCGTTTACCCTTATCGCGGTTGCCGCCGGCGCCTACTACTGTGGTGACGTGCCCATTTTCGCCGATTACTTCGCGTATGGTTTGCAGCACGTTGACCACAGCGTCGGGAGTGTGGGCATAGTCTACTATCACGGTATAGCCGGCTGGGGCGCTGAGTGTCTGGAATCGTCCGGCCACCGGCACGAGCTGACTCATAGCCACGAGCACGTCGTCGCGGTCCCACCCCATGAGTATCGATGCGCCATATACGGCTGTGAGGTTGTACACGTTGAAGCGCCCTGTGAAGCGGGTGTGTACTTCCTGGCCGTTGAATTTCACAACGGTGCCGTCGAGACGCTCTTCAACGATGTGACCTGTGAAGTTGGCGTGTTCGCGCAATGAGTAGGTCGACACCTTGGCGGGGGTATTCTGCACCATCACTCGTCCTACCTTGTCGTCGATATTGGTCAAGGCGAACGCGCTGGCCGGGAGTATGTCGAAAAATGATTGCTTGGCACGTAGGTAGGCATCGAAGGTCTTGTGGTAGTCGAGATGGTCGCGCGTAAGGTTGGAGAACACTCCGCCGCGGAAGTGCAAACCCGCTATGCGATGCTGGTCGGCCGCGTGCGAACTTACCTCCATTGCTGCGAATGAGCAACCGGCCTCGACCATTTGTGCCAAAAGCTTATGGATGGTTATGGGGTCGGGGGTAGTCTGATGCGCTTCGACCGGGGTTGTGTCGACGTAGTTGACCACGGTTGAGAGCAGTCCGGCTTTCTCACCCATCAGTCGTGCCATCTCATACAGGAGGGTCGCTGTGGTGGTCTTGCCGTTGGTGCCGGTCACACCCACAAGGTCGAGATGACGCGAGGGGTTGTCGTACCATTCCGATGCGAGAAATCCCAGCGCTACGGCTGAGTTGCTGACGCGGATATATGTGATGTCGGAGTGTGTGACTTCGGGAAATCGCTCACATACCACGGCCCCCACGTTGAGGGGGAGTGTGGGTATGTAGTCGTGTCCATCAACGTTGACGCCGCGCACTGCCACAAACATTGAGCCTTCGGTGGCTTGGCGTGAGTCGGCGGTGAGTGAGGCAATCTCACGGTCTTTGCGGCCGCGTATTTCCTCAATCATGATGGCTGACAATAATTGTGATAAGTTCTTCTGCATTATATCAATATGATGTTAATGAGATGTTTATTACGTGATCGGAGGGTAGTGGCGCTCCAGGAGCCGGTACTTGCTCCATTACGAAGCCCGAGCCGCTGAATTTCACTTCACACCCGTGCCGCTCAATTGCGGCCACTGCCTCGCGTAGTCCCAGGCCGATGAGCGACGGTGTGGTGCCATCGGGGGTTGCCGTGGGGTCTTTCCATTGGCGCGATCCCGAGAGGTTGTATTCATCCTTGAGGTGGTCGTAAGCCTTGGAATTGCCGGTAGCGTAGAGTGTGGCTTTAGTTTCCTTGTTTGGGCTGTCGGAGTCGATAGCGTAGTCGGAATAGTTGTGGAGCATACCTCGCGAGTACATCTTGAGGGCTATATTCTTGAGCACCTCACCGCTGGTGGCGGCAGCTCCCTTTGGTGAGTCGCATTGCGGGTCGCACACCAGCACAATGCATGAATAAAGCGGCTTGTCGGCAGGGAAGAATCCGCAGAATGTGAGGCGCTTGTGTTGCGGCTCGTAGCCGTGTTTCCCCACCATGTAGCTCGTGCCGGTTTTTCCGGCGATCGATACATAGTTGTTTTTCAGACGTCGGGCGGTGCCATGCTTGCCTTCTACCACCTGCGTGAGCATGTTGCGGAGTATCTCGGCGTTTTTCGGCGAGCAGATACGCCCCGATTCGTTGACGTACGTCACGGGCACTATCGAGTCCTCACCGTTGCGCGAGAACTTCGACACCAGTCGGGGGCGCACAAACAGGCCGTCGTTGGCGATGGCGTTGTAGAGCGCCAGGGTGTAGATGGGGGGTATCTCGGTGGTGTAGCCGTAACTTACACGCGAGAGGTTGATGCGCGACATATCCTTCCCCTTGGGGAACTTGGGTATGCGCTCCCCGGCAATGCCGGTGTTGAGCGGGTTGAAAAATCCTAATTGCTCGATGCGGTCGTAGAAGTCCTGGGGGTGGGAATCGTATTCGCGGGTTATGATTTTGGCCATCGCGATGTTCGATGAGTGCTCGAGCACCTCATTGACGGTGATGTTGCCGGCATTGTGCGAGTCGGTGATTCCTTTTCCGGCGTATACCCATCGGCCACCGGTGGGTATCACCTCGTTGAGGTTGGTGACGATGCCATCCTCAAGGGCCACGAGCATTGAGAGGGTTTTTACCACCGAGCCTGGCTCGAAGCCGAGCACGGCACGGTTCATCCCCTCGATGTATTTCCCGGTTTTGGGGCTCCTTTCAAGGTTGGATATGGCTTTGATGTCGCCGGTGGCCACATCCATCAGCACTGCCACGCCCCAAAATGCGTTTTTCTCCTCAAGAATGTTGTTTAGCTCATTCTCGAGGATATCCTGCATCTTGATGTCGATGGTGGTTGTGACATCGTAGCCGCGCTGGGCCGGCACGTCGGTCCAGTTGGTGATTTTGTGGGTCAGAGGCACTTTCTTGGCATATCCGGGAGTGCCGTACAGATACTTGTCGAGTGCGCACTCCAAGCCTGAGTAGCCGCGGAATTTACCCGTTATGGTGTCTTCGTTGACAATGCCTATCGAGCGGCGGGCCATGTCGCCGTAGGGGTTGGTGCGCATGTTGCGGCTCTCGATGGTGAGACCTGAGCGGTTGCGGTTGGCGATGTTGAGATATGGGAACGATGTGATGTGCTGCAGGTCGAGATATGATATGTCGCGGGCAATCAGCAGCGAGCGTGGCCAACTGTTTTTGTCTTTTTCGAGAGGGGCGGTGAGCTTCTGCTTCCACTCTTGCGCAGTGAGGCGGGGCTTGGTGACGTATGTTGCCAGTGAGTCGGCGAGTGAGTCGACCGAAAGCATCAGTCGTTCGGGCTTGAAGCGCTCTGAGCGGTAGTCGAGGCGCAGGGTGTAGAATCGCAGGTTGGTGGCGAGCACTGAGCCGTCGGCGGCGAGTATTTCGCCGCGCTCGGGGGGTATGGTGTCGACAACTGACAGCTCCGACAGTGCTTTTTTGTTCCACTTGTCGGCGTCGATGATGGTGGTGCAGAACAGCTGGTAGGTGATTGACGACGCAAATAGCAGGATGCATGCCGAGATGAGCAGGTAGCGCATCAGGATGTGGGTACGGTTGCCGCGTTTTGCCATGGAGTATGAGGGTGTTTATGAGAGTGAGTTAGTAGGTGATGTGGTAAGGCGGCTGTTGCTGTACTGAGAGCCCTAAGTGCAGCGAGTCGATACGCTCGGTCATCGCCGATTCACGTATGCTGCTCATGTATACGCTCTTTTGGTAGATTTGCTCGGTCTGTACGATTTCGAGCTGCCGTTGTAGCTCCTGTATGCGCTCCATGCGTGTGAGGCATTGGTAGCGGTTGGTGATGTATATCAGAAACATCACCATGATGGTGAGTATGGTGAGCCAGTTGCGTGCGAAGAAGTCGGTCGACAGCAGTCGGCCATGCAAGGTCTTGAGTAGTATGTTGTCTTTCTTCTTGTGAGCCACGGGGTGTTGTCGGTAGGTTATCGGAGGTTTAAAGTTTTATGGCGACTCGCAGTTTGGCTGAACGTGAGCGCGGATTGCGCTCCACTTCGGCCTCGTCGGCCACGATGGGCTTGGCGTTGAGCAGCTTCATGGGCGCAAGGTTGCGGCCATAGAAGTCTTTGGCGGGCTGGCCGCTGAATGTGCCGGTGCGCATGAAGTTTTTCACCAGGCGATCCTCGAGCGAATGGTAGGTGATGATTGCGAGCCGTCCGCCGGGTCGGAGCACGTCGAGCGACTGTGTGAGCAGCGCTTCGAGGGCCGAAATCTCGTTGTTGACCTCAATGCGTAGGGCTTGGAACACCTGTGCCAGCTCCTTCTTCTCCTGCTTGGGGTTGATCATTGGG
>CAMWOD010000078.1 GCA_947175715.1 uncultured Porphyromonadaceae bacterium | reverse complement strand
CCTCTTCGTCAGTTGTAGACGATGAAGTATGTTTTTTGTTCCCTGTACAAGCTGTGAAAACTAAGGTGGCAATTACTATGTAAAATATTTTTTTCATAAAGAAACTCATAATTAATGTTGAATTGTTTGGTTAGCGGGCGAGGCGGCCAAGGAAGTAGGTCATCGATGCTGTGCCGTCCATAGTGGGCTCGTTGGTCGAATAGTCTTGATAGTCGTCGTGGTATACTACTGTAGAATTTTGATAGGGGGCAAAGGTGTCGGGGTTGCGCAGGTGTACACCCCACAGAGAGTTGTAGATATTGGTATACACGGGTCCGTCGACGAGTCCTCCTGTCACTTCGATCTGCTCAAGGTTGCTGAGGGCTGAATGTGGGTCGCGTGGTGATGACTTAACTCCGGGCATGCCCACAATCATGCACTGACCCCAGGGGTTGGCGCCGAATAGCCAGTCGCGAGCTGCGGTTTCAAGTTCAAGAAACTGGTCGTCGCCAGTGATGTCGCGGTAGAGCATGGCTTGGGTCACGAGTGCCACTGTGAGATTGTTGCTGCACCAAATGAATGGGATACCGTTGACAAATGCGTTGTCGCCGCGTTGTGCCACACGCTCCAAGCCTGAACGCATGTTGCGTATAAATTCTTTCGACACCTTAGCCTCTTTGTCGCGTGCAAGCGATGGGTGTCCTAAGTTGACGAATGGGTAGAACTGGTAATGGCGGGCTGAGTCGGCACCCATCCAGGGTGTGATGGGCTCCAATCGTCCGTAATTGATAGCGTCGGTGCGGTACTTTTTGTCGCCCGAAATCAGATATTGTGTAATTGCTGCAAGCTCCATATCGTCGACCCAGTTGTCTTCCTCGTAGAAGTACGGCGAGACGGTACAGGCTGTCTGACACTGGCCGGGATTGGCTTTAGCCACTTCGTATGCTATGGACGAGCGGCGTTCGAGGTCGGAGGCAAATTGTGGGTCAATGTCTTTGAACACCATTGAGCCTAATGCGAATGATGATGCGAATTTTCCTACCGATGAAGCTAAACCGCGACTGCGATTCTTGTATTTGTCGAGTCCGTAAGGTGCGCCATGGCAGGGGAACACAGGACGTTCCTTCCCGGCTCCCCAACCATAATCCACATTGTCGTCGGCAGGGAGACCGGCAATGCGGTGGTCGCGGTCGTCGTCTATCTGATTAACAAATAGTGATTCGCGAGGATTCATGCGTTGCATCCATTCGAGCCCCCAACGTGCCTCATCGAGGATGTCGGCTATACCGTTTCCCCCCGGGCGTCCTGCGGCATCGTAGTTGTCGGCCCACACCGATGGATTTTCGTTGTAAGCCCATAGCATCTGATATACGGCATTGGCCGATGTGGTGAGATACTGTAGGTAATCGCTTGCATCGTGCCACCCGCCGGTGACGTCAACATGCTGCCCTGTAAGAGAATCGGCGAGCACCAGGATGCCGTCGTGCTGATGGCAGTGTGTATCGAGCGAAGGATTATAGCCGCAACGCTGCTGGCGCATATAGTGAAGAGGTATCTCGTTAAGCCCCTTGTATATGTCGTCACCTATGCGGAATGTGGGCGATTGTGTAGCTCCCGCCGATATGACATATTGACCGGGCTCTATTGCGCTATTGAAGTATATGCGACGAGTGGCGGCCATCGGTTGCCATGGGGTGCATTCGACCACGGAGTCGGGTGCAAACTCCTGACCCGTAGTGAGGTTTCGAATCATAGGAGTGGATTGCTTGGGTTGGTCAGAAATCATCCATACGGCTACCTTGATGTCGGATGGCAGGTAGCCTATCTGGTTTACGCGGATCGCATCGGCATGAGCCGGGAGTGGTAATCCCAGCGACAGGAGCGATAAGGATATAATTGACAGTTGCTTCATAGTGACGATATGGTATCAGATGTATTGGCGTGACGTGACACAACCCCGGGTATTGTGTGTCCCGGGGTTGATCACTGCCGTGAGAAGGCTATGGTTAAATTTTTTAGCGGTTGGCCCACTGCGATGCGGTGACAGCATTGCAATAAGCGTAAGCACCGGCTTCCGAGAGTTCTACTACGGTGTATGAACCGTCGGCTGCGGGCATCTTCACGTGAGTGTCGTCAACGAAAGTCATGAAGGGATAAGATTCACCTTCGGCGGTGACTACACTCCATGTCTGCGAGGGTGCATCGAAGTCAAGGCGCACTGTAGAGCCATCGGCTTCTGATGTGATTGTGTACCCTTTGCCGTCGCATTCTACTAAATAGCGGCCATTTTCGCCATCAATTACCTTGGTGCCTGCAGCTACGGGATTGTTGCCGCTCCAAAACTCTATTGAGTTGATTACGACTAAGTCGGCCAGAGCTGATACCTCATATACAGGTACGATCAAGAATGCGAAAAATACCACCTCGTTGACAAACTTGTTGCTGATATTCTGATTCCAGCTTAAAAGTTTGTTGGTGAGAGCGAAGCTTCCGATGCATGATGTGAAAGTCAGCGAAGCTGCTGCTGTGAGCACGATGGCAACTGATAGATACTTCTTTTTCATAATGTGAGTGCAAGTTATGATGATTTATTTGATTGCTTACGTAGTCGAGGTCTGTATTAATACTCGAATGTGCCTTTGTCGGAAATTATGGTAAGACGGTTGGAAGTGGCGTCTTCAACACGACCGACGATGCGAGCCTCGATACCCATTTCCTGGGCTATGTCAATTACTGCTTGTGCATGCTCGGGCGCGAGATAAATCTCCATGCGATGTCCCATATTGAACACGCGGTACATCTCCTCGTAGGGAGTGCCCGATTCACGGGCAATTAACTCAAAGAGTGGAGGGGTGGGGAAGAGGTTATCCTTCACCACATGCTTATTGTTGACGAAGTGAAGTACCTTGGTTTGGGCTCCGCCTGTGCAGTGTACCATGCCATGAATCAGTTGACGCATTTGGTCAAGAATCTTCTTTATTACGGGTGCATAAGTGCGGGTAGGCGATAGCACAAGGTGGCCGGCATCAACGGGAGTATGCTCTACAGGGTCGGTAAGACTCACCGAGCCTGAGTATACCAGGTTGTCGGGAACGGCAGCATCGTAGCTCTCGGGGTATTTCTTTGCGAGATATTTGGCGAATACGTCGTGGCGGGCTGAAGTGAGTCCGTTTGACCCCATACCTCCGTTGTATTGGTCTTCATATTTGGCCTGACCGAACGATGCAAGGCCCACAATCACGTCTCCGGCAGCGATATTGGCGTTGTTGATCACCTGGTCGCGACGCATGCGGCATGTCACTGTCGAGTCGACGATGATAGTGCGTACCAGGTCACCAACATCGGCAGTTTCACCCCCGGTTGAGTAAATCGATATGCCCCATGAGCGCATTTGCTCAAGAGCTTCCTCGGTGCCGTTGATGATTTCGGCAATCACCTCACCGGGAATCAGCATTTTATTACGCCCGATGGTCGATGATGCCAGGATATTGTCGGTGGCGCCCACGCATAGCAGGTCGTCGGTATTCATCACTAAGGCGTCGCGAGCTATGCCGCGCCACACACTTAGGTCGCCTGTTTCACGCCAATAAATATATGCGAGCGATGATTTTGTGCCTGCTCCGTCGGCGTGCATTATGTTGCAGTATTCAGGATCGTTGCCCAGTATGTCGGGAATAATCTTGCAGAATGCCTGCGGAAATATACCTTTGTCGATGTTGCGGATTGCGCGGTGAACATCTTCTTTAGCGGCCGAGACACCGCGCATCATATATCGTTGGTCGGTCATGACTTATATGTTTAAAGTAAAAAAAGGAAAATGAATAGTACTACACAGGGCGATACTAAAAGCAAAGAGTCGATGCGGTCGAGCATACCCCCATGACCAGGGAGGAGGTTGCCTGAATCTTTCACTCCGGCATTGCGCTTGAGGCATGATTCAATGAGGTCGCCGTAAGTAGCAGCCACAGTTACTATGGCTCCTAAAAGGGCAGCTTGAAGTAGTGTGAGTTCAAAGTATTCGGGAAAGAACTCTCCTGCGGCTATAGCGGCTCCGATTGCGAACACCATGCCTCCAAAGAATCCCTCCCAAGACTTCTTGGGGGATATGCGTTCAAACAAGCGGTGGCGTCCTAAAAGCGAGCCCACGATAAACGCACCTGTATCGTTGAGCCATATCAGCACAAACATCAGTAACAGCAGATGGGGGCTTACCCATCGTATCATACCCATCATGGCTATCGGTATCGCTATGTATACAAGCACCGAAAGTGAGCTTGTGATGGAGCGCAGGGGGTCTTCGCTATGGTTGTAGAGCATTGATATCATGCGCACTATCACTGTGAGCAGGGCTAATGCGAGCAGTATTCCCGAAAGGTCGTAAATCACTGTTGAGGAAATGATAAGGCCCGTTGCGATAATGTCGAGGATAGTATTGAGCGAGGAGCCGTGCCAGTCCTTGAGTGTGATGCGCTTGAATTCCATTACGGCCGGGATGGCAAGTATCAGGGCCATATCCAGGAAATATGAGCCGCCAAGCAGTATACCTGCCACAATTACAGCGATATATACTATTCCTGTAAGTGAGCGTGTTATCCAGTTCTTATTCACGTTGTTCAGAATTTTCGTTTATGATGCCAAAATTAACATTTTGTAGCTGAATATACAAGTCAGCTGATATTTTCAAGTTCCATCGAGGCAAGTTCCCAAACGCTCATGGCGTTTTCGAGTCGTTTGTTGGCTTGCTGATGTTGATTGAAAATATCACCATCGACCTCCCCGGCAGCGATTTTGCCCTCAATTTCGGCGATTTCGGCCTCAATCCTAGCAATTTCAGCTTCGGCTTCCTTCACTTTCTTTTCGGCACGTCGCACCAGCTTCTCGTGTTCGCGTTGCTCAGCGTACGAGAGTTTTCTTGTATCCTTATCGTCGGGTAGCGGTGCTTCCTCGGCTTGCGAAGCAACGGTTTTGTCGGTTGCGGCAGGTTTTTCCACTTGACGGTTGCGCTCCAGCTCTTGCAGGTTGGCAATTTTCTTCTTCTCAAGAAATTCGTAGATGCCGCCAAGACATTCGCGTACTTCACCTCCGCCAAATTCATACACTTTCTCTACCAGACCGTCGAGAAACTCACGGTCGTGACTCACCACGATTACTGTGCCATTAAAGTCCTTGATGGCTTGCTTTAGTATATCCTTGGTGGTCATGTCGAGGTGGTTGGTTGGCTCATCGAGAATGAGCAGATTGACTGGCTCGAGGAGAAGGCGTATCATAGCGAGACGTGTTTTCTCACCGCCTGAAAGTACCTTGACTTTCTTGTCGGATGCCTCCCCTCCAAACATGAAAGCGCCCAGTATGTCGCGAATCTTGGTGCGTATGTCGCCTACAGCCACGCGGTCGATGGTGTCAAACACGGTGATGTCGCCATCGAGCAGTTGAGCCTGATTTTGAGCAAAATACCCTATCTTCACATTGTGACCTATTTTGAGCGTACCGGTGTAGGGGATCTCTCCCATGATACATTTCACAAGGGTTGATTTGCCCTCGCCGTTCTTGCCCACAAAGGCTACTTTCTCACCACGTTTTATGGTGAATGTGGCGTGGTTGAACACCTGGTGCTCGCCGTAGGCTTTACCGAGATTGTCGGCTATTAGGGGGACGGCGCCCGAGCGGGGGGCGGGGGGGAACCGCAGATTGAGATGCGAAGTGTCAACCTCGTCTACCTCGATACGCTCTATCTTGGCCAGCTGCTTGATGCGGCTTTGTACTTGCACCGATTTGGTGGCTTTGTAGCGAAAACGTTCGATAAAATCCTCGGTGTCCTGTATCTGCTTCTGCTGGTTCTGATAGGCACGCATCTGCTGCTCAATGCGCTCGCGGTGCAGCTCTACATAGCGTGAGTAATTCACGTTGTAGTCATATATCTTACCAAGTGATATTTCAATAGTGCGACTTGTCACATTGTCGATGAATGCGCGGTCGTGACTCACCAGCACTACGGCCTTGGCTTTATTGATCAGGAATTGCTCAAGCCATTGTATCGACTCGATGTCGAGGTGGTTGGTTGGCTCGTCGAGCAGTAGCACGTCGGGGTGGCGGAGCAGCAGTTTGGCCAGCTCGATGCGCATGCGCCATCCGCCTGAGAATTCTGATGTGGGGCGATTGAAATCCGAACGCAGGAATCCTA
>CAMWOD010000077.1 GCA_947175715.1 uncultured Porphyromonadaceae bacterium | reverse complement strand
AACAGGCGCTATGGGTATCACCCGCAACGTCCCTGGCTATCTCACCACCGGCACCACGTGGTCGACAGCTGTGAGCACAAATAAGACCGATGGCGGTACATTCGGCTCAATACCGTTCAGCAATCGTCCAGACGCTGTGACAGCAATGTACAAGCGTACTTTCGGCACGGAAAATACTGAGAATGCAACTGTTGTAGCATACCTGTGGAAGGGCCAGTGGGTGCAGAAGGATGTCCCCGCAGCAATCGTGATTTCGGGAAATCCCAACAAGATAAATATGATTGACCGCGATCGCTGTGTGCTCGGCTACTCACTCGAAGGTTGCCAGGGCGGCGAAATCACCGAAACCGGCGAGCTTATCGGTAAAGTGATCTATTACATCGAGGGCGCTCATGAAGATTGGACCGAGGTTGAGGTTCCCATCGAATATGTATCGGACGCTACTCCCGAGAAATTCAATGTAATCTTTTCGGCCAATGACTACTTCACCACAACTGTAGGTAAAGAAAATACTCTCACGGTCGACGATGTTATCCTCGTGTACTACTCGCGTCTTGCATCGCTGAAATATGACGGTTCCGAGGTGCCCGGATTCGACCCCGATGTCTATAACTACGACCTCAGCTCTATCCAGATGCCCGACGATGCTTCAAAAGTAGCATATACGCTCAAGGGTACATCGGGCGTAGCTAAGGCAGCTACAAGCATCGACGCTGAAAACAACCGCATCCTCATTACTGTAAGCAATCCTCAGGGTACCGACAAGGATGGTAAGAACGAGCATGTATATACAATCCAGTTTGGTGCCAAGGCAGTCGCAGCGACTTCAATCACTCTCGACCAGACCTCTTTGAACCTCAAGCCCGGCGAAACTGCCGCACTCACCGCTACAGTGCTCCCGGCCAACGCAACCGACAAGACTGTGACCTGGGCGAGCGAAAACGCTATGGTAGCACAAGTGAAGGATGGTGTCGTTACAGCCGTTAACCCAGGAGAAACCACTATCACAGCTTCATGCAACGGTCTGACGGCTACATGTACCGTGGTGGTAGAGTCAGAGCAACCCCGACCCGAATTCCCTGCTGAGTATACAGTGTTCGAAGGCACACTTGTTATCGAAATGATGGGTGGCCAAATCAATGAGGGTGACCTCACCAACTACTACGTGCTCCTTGCTCCCCCCGAAGGAGCAGGTTCGCAGGCCAGGGTATCAAGCGAATATTTCGATATGTCGCTGCCCAACTTCGCCCTTGATCTTGGCGACGGCCCTCAGCCCCTGGGCGACATTAACATCGAAAATGTACTTTGTACCAACGAAGATGATGGCACAAAAGTGTATACCGGTTCGAAAGATGGTCTTGAGCTCGCAGGTGGCGCAATCGTAGCCGACGTGATGTGCAACGGTATCGAAGAGAGCGATGGTAAGCTCAAGATGATCATTCCTGTGAAATGGAAGATGGATGAGGAGACTGAAATTCCTATCGACGTCACCTTCAACGGTATACGTATCCAGACTGGTACTGGCGTCGAGTCGGTAAGGGTTGACGATAGCAACGCACCCATAGAGTACTTCGACCTCCAGGGTCGTCGCCTCAACAATCCCAACAGCGGCATCGTAATCCGCCGTCAGGGATCAAAGGTTGAGAAAGTGGTGCTTTTCTAAAATCCCGCTTATCGACATCGACCGATAAAATACAATAACTAAAGCAGAGGCCCCACCGCAAAAGTGGGGCCTCTGTTGCGAAAAAATGTGTACTTTTGTGTGGTCTAATATATGGTCAATACCGTTTTGCCATGAACGAGCAATCATTATCACAATTATATCTTAAGGATACAGCCTTCCAAGACCTGATGCAACGCCGCATATTCAATGTGCTGCTCATCGCGTCGCCCTACGACGGGTTCATGATGGAGGAGGATGGTCGCGTGGAGGAGCGGCTATACTTTGAGTACGTGTCGCTACACCTCAGCTCACCCCCGCGAGTTACTCGAGTGCTCCATGTGAGCGAAGCCCTCGATGCCCTGAGTCAGAAACATTTCGACCTGATTATCGCAATGCCGGGCATTGACATAAGCGAGACATTTGCCGGAGCCAGGGAGATAAAGTGCGAATACCCCGACATACCATTCGTAGTGCTTACCCCATTCTCCAAGGAGGTGTCGCGCCGACTTGCCGCCGAGGATTTCGGGGCCGTAGACTACGTGTTTTCATGGCTCGGCAATATGGACTTGCTGTTGGGCATCATCAAGCTCCTTGAGGACAAGATGAATGCCGACAACGATATACTCGATGTGGGAGTGCAGACGATATTGCTCGTTGAGGACTCCGTAAGGTTCTACTCGTCGATTCTGCCTCATCTCTATCGATTCTTGCTTAAGCAGTCGATGGAGTTCTCAACCGAGGCCCTCAATGAGCATGAGCAGATGCTGCGTATGCGCGGTCGACCAAAGGTGATCCTTGCCCGCGACTATGAGGAGGCCGTGGCTCTTTACAATAAGTATCGACACAATATGCTGGGGGTGATAAGCGACGTGTCGTTCAAACGTATGGGTGAGAAAGATCCGGAAGCCGGGTTGAAATTGGCCCGATATATGCGCCAATACGACCCTTATCTGCCGATTATCATTGAGTCGTCGGAGGTGAACAACCGTGAGAAGGTGAGAGAATTCGGAGGAACATTCCTCGACAAGAACTCCAAGAAGCTCCCCGTCGACCTCGGCTATGCCATTATGGAAAACTTCGGCTTTGGCGACTTTGTGCTGCGCGAGCCCCGTACCGGCAAGGAGATAGGGCGCATCCACGACCTCAAGGATATGCAGCACAAGATTTTCTCCATCCCCGACGACATACTGCTGCACCATGCCTCGCACAACGATATATCGCGCTGGCTCTATTCGCGCGCAATGTTCCCTATTGCCGAGGTGATAAAGCTACACCGATTCAAGTCAATCAGCGAGGCTCCGGCGGTGAAGCAGCTGTTCTTCGACCTGATAGTGAAGTATCGCAAGATGAAAAACCGCGGCGTGGTGGCAGTGTTTCAGAAAGATCGCTTCGACTACTACTCCAACTTTGCCCGCATAGGGCAAGGCTCGCTCGGTGGTAAGGGACGTGGCTTAGCTTTCATCGACTCGATAATAAAGCGTAACCCGATATGTGACAATTTTGACGGCGTGACAATATCGATACCCCGCACCGTGGTGCTGTGTACCGATATCTTCGACGAATTTATGTCGGCCAACAATCTCTACCCGTTGGCCCTGAGCGATATCCCCGATGAACAGATACTCCAGGCATTTCTGCAGGCCAAGCTGCCTGAGCGGCTTATCGAAGACTTCATAGCTTTGTTTGAGGTAATCAACACGCCACTCGCCATCCGCTCGTCGAGTTTGCTTGAAGACTCCCATTATCAACCGTTCGCCGGCATATATTCCACCTATATGGTGCCATTGCGTACCGATAAATACGAGATGCTGAGAATGCTGTCAGATGCCATCAAGGGTGTGTATGCCTCGGTGTTTTATGCAGCTTCAAAAGCTTATATGACAGCCACATCCAATGTCATTGACCAGGAAAAAATGGCGGTGATAATACAGGAAGTGGTGGGCAAGGAGTACGACGGCTATTACTTCCCATCGTTCTCAGGCGTTGGGCGCTCACTCAACTACTACCCCATCAACGATGAGACTCCCGAAGATGGTGTGGCGGAGATAGCCGTAGGTCTCGGTAAGTATATAGTGGATGGAGGGAAAGCATTGCGATTTTCTCCACGCCATCCAGGCAAGGTGTTGCAAACCAGTGATATGCAGATAGCCCTTCGTGATACGCAGACTCGATTTGACGCACTCGAAGTCAACCGTGATCAACTCGATTTCAGTGTTGACGATTCATTCAATTTGGCGCGGCTTAAGATTCAGGATTTTGCCAATACTGGTGCACTGAAATATATGGTGTCAACTTATGATCCGGTTGATCAGATAATCCGTGATACCGAACAGGGGAAGGGGCGACGTGTGGTGACATTCGCCAACATACTCGACCATAATGCCCTGCCGCTGGCCAAGGCCATCGATTTTATGCTTGAAGAGGGGCAGACGGCTATGATGCGCCCCGTAGAAATCGAATTTGCCGGTGTGATTGATGAAAGAGGTGGGATGAAAGGACGCATATACTGGTTGCAGATACGACCGATAATTGAGCGTAAAAACCTCGTAGACGAGAATGTGATGGCCCTTACCGACGAGCGTGTTATACTTCGCAGCAACACAGCGTTGGGGCATGGAAACGTGGAAAATGTCGACACAATCGTCTATATTCGTCCCGAAAGTTTCAATTCTGTTAATAATTCAGCAGTTGCGCGTGAAATTGAAAAAATTAATCGTAACTTTACGACTCAAGGCGAAGGCTACGTGCTGATAGGCCCCGGACGGTGGGGCTCGAGCGACCCCGCACTTGGCATCCCCGTGAAGTGGTCGGACATTTCACAGGCGCGTGTCATAGTAGAGGCATCGTTGAGCAACTACCAGATCGAGCCCAGTCAGGGTACGCACTTCTTCCACAACCTCACGTCGTTTGGCGTGGGATACTTCACAATCAATCCGTCGTCGGCCGACGGTATCTACGACATCGACTACCTCAATGCTATGCCAGCCGTGTATGAGAGCGAAGCCGTAAGAATTGTGAAGTTTGCCCAGCCACTTGCCATCGGCATCAACGGCTTGAGCGGTGAAGGGGTGGTAGCCAAGCCCAATGATTAATCGAACAATATGACAGCCTGAAAGGACAATGGCATTTTTTCAGAAATTCAAAAACGCATTAGGCTTCGGCGATGAAGGGGTCGACTACGAAGATGGTATCGACGCAACCGTAACTCCACTCGCCGAACGCCGAGAATATACTGCGGCCCAAAGCCAAAAGCCCGTTGACACCATCCCCGAGGAGCCCTCGGAGGGGAACGTCGCTCCTCCCGAGCCCGACGAATCAATGAGGCTCAGGATATTCGATCGCGTGGTCGAGATATTCAACGACTCGCTGCCGGCATTTCTCAAATCAACAGTCGATACTGATGCGCAGCGCCGTTACCTGTATGATGCCCTCGACAAGTCGATGAAGCAGTATCTCGACGATGTCGACGCAGCGGCGCAGGGGCGCCAGCGCGACTCATGGATGCGTGAACGTCAGCGCCTCGAAAATGAAACACGCGACCTTCGCGAACGTGTGAAGCAAGCTGATGAAAAGAGCGCCGACTATACCCGCCAGCATCTCAGCACCGACCGTCAGCTCCGCACACTTAAGGAGCGTGTGCATGATCTTGAGACTCAGGTGGCCAATCTCGAAGGTGAGAATGAGCAATTCCAACTCGAAAACCGCAGCCTTGTCAATCGTCTGCGTGTGTGCTCAGTGCAGGTAGCCGACGATGATATGGACTATGCCACAAAGCTTCAGGAGCTTACCCAAAAATATGAGATAGCCCAGACGATGATCAATGACCTATCGGCCGAAGCTTCCAAAGCTAAAAATGAAGCCAATGAGAATGCCGATGCGCTCAATGAGGCTCGCCAGGAACTGTCGAAGGTTAAGGAGCAGCTCACCGAGAGCCTTAAGCCGGTGGAAGATCCCCGAGTAAAAGAATATGCGGGCACAATCGACACACTCAATATGAGCATCAAGGAGCTCCAGGAGCAATTGCAAGCCAGCAACACTGCCCGGGTGAAAGCCGAAGAGGAGCTGCAAAACACCAAGGTGAAACTCGCTGAAGCCAACGATGACCTTCAGGCGCTTAACGAGCTGGAGAGTGTTGTCACTAAGTTTGAGGAAATAAAGGTGGCCAAGGATGCTCAAATCAAGAAACTGACCACCGACAACAACCAGAAGGCGGTGCTTATTGAGTCGCTTAAAAACGAAGTTACATCGCTCAAACTCACCATCGAGGCCAATCTCGACAGCCAGGTGAGCAGCGAAGGGAAGCTGAAGAAAGAGATAGAGGGCCTTAAGGCCGACATCGAACGATACAAGGCTATCCAGTTTGAGGAAATACCCGAGGAACCTGCGCCCGAGCCACAACCTGAGCCGAAAAAGAAGCCATCCAAGCGAAAAGCCAAAATTTCGGCAATCGATGATTCGATCGACGAAGCCGATTGGCTTGTAGCCCCCGCCGACCCAGGTAAAGGTATCGTAGTAGAG
>CAMWOD010000076.1 GCA_947175715.1 uncultured Porphyromonadaceae bacterium | reverse complement strand
CGTGCTGGTTGGTTGTGGTTTTGCCACATTCCTCCCCAACACATGGCTCATGTGGGTAGCGATGATTTTCACTGCGATGCTCTCCACCTGGGTGCGCACCGGATTGAACAATGTCATGGCCCCATGGAAGGTCAACTCGTTTACATTCCCGTTTGTAATGCTCACATGGATATTCCTTTTTGCGGCGCGAATGTTTGACGCACTCGATCCCACGACGCTTTCCACCCCCGAGCTTCCCGCCGTGGCCGGCATGACGCTCGACACTTCATTTGGCGAACTCGTGAAATATTGGCTGCGCGGCATTTCGCAGGTATTCCTCGTTAATTCATGGGTAACCGGCGTATTCTTCCTCGTAGCGCTTGCCGTGAGCAGCTTATGGGCCGCAGCATGGGCCGCTATTGGTTCGGCTATCGCCCTTGCAATCGCTATTCTTTATCAGGCCAACGGAGGCGACATTTCAGCCGGATTGTTTGGATTCTCACCTGTGCTTACTGCCATCGCACTCGGATGCACATTCTATACCGTCAATTACAAGTCGGCTCTATGGGCTATCGCCGGTATTATTGCCACTGTATTTATACAGGCATGCATGGATGTGTTCTTCGAGCCATGGGGTCTGCCCACATTGACCGGACCTTTCTGCGTGGCAACTTGGCTATTCCTGCTCCAGCGCTATACTTTCCGCAAGGAGGACCCGACACCCGACCACTCCAACTGGCACTCTGACACTAAAAAATAATAACTACTCTAATCCTTTATGGCAACACAAGTCAACATAGAAACGATGCCCCTGCGGCGCGGCAACTGGTGGGTGCTGATAGTAAGCTCGATGGAGCAGATTATCGGAGCCGCACTATCGACAGTCGCAGGTGTAATGATACCGATGCTCAATCTCATTTCTCATCCCGAATTGTCAACGGCCATGCAAGGTGTGCTCGGCGCATCGGCATTGGTGGGTATATCGATCGGTTCGCCCATCATCGGGAAATTGAGCGATAAAATGGGGTATCTTATCTGGTTCAGGCTATGTGCTGTCATCATCATCTTAGGTTCTTTGATTTCATGGTTATTTCCCACTGTCACATGTGCTGTGATTGGCTTGTTCATCGCCGGCCTTGGCGTGGGAGGTGGCTATTCACTCGATCAGTCGTACATATCTGAAATCATGCCCAAGCGCTGGCAGCAAATCATGGTGGGAATCGCCAAAGGTTCATGTGCGCTTGGATTCATGGGTGCAGCAGGTATTTGCTATATGATTCTTAAGGGTGATCCTGAGCCGCAACTGTGGAGCGACACCATGCTTATCATCACAGCGTTAGGTGTGATAACCCTGTTGATGCGCATTCGTTGGGCTGAATCACCTCGCTGGCTCATGCTCAAGGGGCGCACTGCCGACGCTCAGCAAGCCACACGCTTCTTCCTGGGCGACGGAGTGGTGATAACTCCTCTCCCTGCGGCAGCGAAGACCAAGAGTGCCACCTGGGGTGAAATGTTCCGAGGCCGCAATCTTATTCGTGTGATATACAGCGGTATTCCATGGGCTTGCGAGGGATTGGGCGTATACGGATTCGGTGTATTCCTACCTGTGCTCGTATTGGCCCTTGGCATTGATGCTAACAACGCACAGGGTATAGCCAAGGTGATTAACTCCGTAGAGCTCACTACCGTAATCAACTTCTTCATACTTCCAGGTTTCGCTTTAGGACTTTGGCTTCTCAACAAGATAAACCACGTGCAACTGTTGAGCTGGGGCTTCTTGATATGCGCATTGGGATTGGTGATACTAATGTTGGGATACCTGTGGCACTGGCCTTTATGGGTGATAATTCTTGGATTTGTGATATTTGAGATATTCCTCAACGCAGGTCCTCACCTGGTGACATTCGTAATACCATCGCAGGTTTATCCCGTAGTCGACCGTGCGGCCGGAGCCGGTATCGCATCGATGCTTGGCAAAGTAGGAGCCGTGGCCGGTGTATTCTTCATGCCGATATGGCTCCAAGCCGGTGGTATGACCCTTGTGCTTGGCATCTCAATAGGAGTGATGGTGGCGGGAGCGGTGATAGGCTGGATTTTCGTCGGTATGCGCGGAATCGCTAAGGGTGCGCCACAACCGAACTAAAATACGACAAGAGGTGTTAATAAATCGAGAGCAGATCAAAAATCTACTCTCGATTTTTAATTTTCATCAAAAAAGTTTCAACTATGCACCTCACCGACACTCTCGTTTCAGCCCCCGTGGCTATAGTCGCAGGAGCGATTTCAATAGCCCTCATCGTCATTGCAGCCAAGCGCGCCATAAATGGTCCTCGTCGCAACTCGATAGTACTGATGGCAATCATGGCAGCGTTCATCTTCGCAGCCCAGATGATCACTTTCTCTATTCCCGGCACCGGCACAAGCGGGCACATCGTGGGAGGTGTACTGCTGGCTGCGCTGCTCGGTCCGTGGTGCGGCTTTCTCACCCTCTGCGCTGTAGTGATAGTGCAATGCGTATTGTTCGGCGATGGTGGCCTGATGGCTCTCGGTTGCAACATATTAAATATGGGTGTGATGGGATGTCTGGTGGCTTACCCCTTGTTCTACCGCCCGTTCATGCGCATCCCTGCCTCTCAGGCTCGACTTATGGGCGTGTCAATACTCTCATCAACTATAGCGCTTGAACTCGGAGCTGTGGCTGTAAGCGTTGAAACAGCACTTTCGGGAGCTTCTACCCTTTCGTTCTACGATTTTCTACTCGCAACGCTACCCGTACATCTTGCTATAGGCATATGCGAAGGTGTGGTAATGGGCATGGTACTGATATTCGTTCAGCGTACGTCGCCCGACATCCTCCAGGAATCACACTCACCCTGGGGTGTCTCCAACACAGCCGTTGAGAGAGTGAGAACTCACAACCGTCGACTCACACTGCTCACACTCGGCATTATCACAATATGCATGGGCGTTGCTTTCGCCTGGATCTCAGCATTCAACCCCGATGGATTCAACTGGCTGGCTGCCAATGTAGGTGAGTTGCCCAACTTAGCACCCGTATCGCGCTCATTCACAATTGTGATTCCCGACTACTCGCTGCGCATCTCCGGCATCATCGGCATCGGCATCGTGCTCACCACGATATTCGTAATCGGTATGGTCACTTTCCGCTCAAAACGCAGAAAAGCACAGGCGCAGGCCACTGTATTCCACCGCTACTATTAATCTACGGATTAAAAATATCAGGATTAAAAAAATCCATTACATCGCGAGCCTGGTCGAGAGCAATTCTCGCCGGGCTCGCGGGGTCAATAGCCACCGCTGCCTCATAATCAGATATAGCCTCGCCGCGAAGACCCTTGCGCCAGTTGATGCGACCACGGGCAAACAGAGCCTCGGCATCTTGTGGATTTTCGTTAAGAGCACGGCTGATTAAAGCGAGAGCCTCGTCAAGACGATTTGCCGATATATATGAGTTAATGGTTGTGACATCCATAATTTTTGCGTATTTTTGAGCGTTCAAATTTACGAAATATACCCGACTATGCATAAAGTTATTCTGTCAATATGCGTGCTGCTTGCCGCAATGGCTACTTACGCAGCCGATCCTACCGCTACCCACTATCCTGCAGCCGACTGCCAGGGAAGTCTCAAGCCCTACCCCGCTCCAGAGCAATCGATAGCTGCTCCCGACTCACTCAAACCAGTGTATATAAGCCATGTAGGGCGACATGGAGCACGCTATCCCGCCTCAGCCACCCACTGTATGGAGCTTAAGCAGGTGCTGGAATCGGCCCAACAACAAGGCTCCATCACGCCACTGGGTATAAAACTGTCGAAACTCGTCGACCATGTAATTGAAACCAGCCATAACCGCTGGGGTGCTCTCGACTCACTGGGTATGGCCGAGCAGCGCGGCATCGCTTCAAGAATGTTTGTCACTTTCCCCGCACCTTTTACCGATGGTGTGGTCAATGCAATATCATCTTACTCCCCACGGTCAATGATGAGCATGTTCAGCTTCGTGCATCAACTCGACCGCCTCAACAATCATGTGGAAATCAACACCTCGACAGGCCGTAAAAATTCCGCACTGATGCGTCCATTCGACGTTGACCAGGATTACATCGCCTATATCAAGGGGGGCACCTGGAAAGAAGCCTACGATCCATACTTCAAGTCCACGGCTCCCTCAGCACCAATTGAGCGTGTGGTGGGCAAAGGATACAACTACGGCGACAAGGACCCACAGAATCTTTCACTCACCGAATATTACGTGATAGCCGGACTAAGCGCCATGAGCGTTGAAGCCAATGCACTCGACTATTTTACCCTTGATGAGTACAACGCCCTATGGTCGATATTCAATCTACGCCAATACCTGCAACGCGCCGCCACAACTCAGTCGTCAATACCGGCCGACATAGCATCGCAGCTGCTCCTCAATATCATCACTCTTACCGACGAGTTTATTGCCGGCGTAAATCCGGCTACGGTTGACCTGCGTTTTGGACATGCCGAGACCCTGTTCCCACTGTTGTCGTTGATGCGCGTACAGGGCAGCTACTACCTGACCAACTATTTTGACACTGTGGGACAACACTGGATGGATTTCCAAAACGTGCCCATGGCCGCCAACTTGCAGATGATACTTTTCAAGGGTGGGAAGAAAGGAGATTACTATGTGCGCTTCGACCTCAATGAGCATCCCATAAAGCTCATTCCTAACGACGACCGCATTTACCTACCCTGGATCGAGGCCCGCAACTATCTGGTACACTGTCTGCCGCTGTTTTATCAACCTTAATCCAACGGTCGATTACACATCGGGCAAGCCGATACATGCCCCATGCAGCGAGCGAGCCAAATGTGGCTCCCACCAATATGTCGCCGGGGTAGTGCACCCCTAAGTATATGCGCGTATAGCTGTTGAGCAGCGCCCATATTATGATGCATATGGTGAACCACCTACGCTTCATTATCAGGCTCATTATCACCGCTAAGCCGAATGAGTTGGCTCCGTGGCACGATGGGAAACCGAAACTGCCGCCACGGTACCCGTTGACTATGTGTACCATGCCGGAAATCGGATTGTCGGGATTGGCAGGTCGGAGCCTTCCGATATACCCCCTTAGCGCTCCGCCACACACCTGATCGGCAATGACAATTGTAAGCACTACCGCCAACAGGTACACCGTCGCCTCACGCCATTGATACCGCTTGTAAAGCCACCACAGTAGCAGTGCGTAGAGTGGCACCCAGAAAAACCTGCCCGTCATCATCCACATCGCAGGGTCGAGCCACTGTGCGTGCATGCCGTTGAGAGCAAGAAATATTTTGGTGTCAATATCTGCTATGTATTCTATAATCGACATGTCAATCAGCCAGCAATTGGGGTTGCTCAAAGTCAGTGTATAGTATCTGCAAGAACGCCTTAAGTTGCGTTAACGCTACATCATGGTCGGTATCGCCATTGATTACCTTCCCGCCGGTATATTCATAAACCAAAGTATCGCTGGGGGTGACCCATCCGGCATTACCGATGCTCGAGAAGAAGGCTGCTCCTTTAGCCCCCGGATACATCACATCACGACTAAATCGGAAAGCCGAGTGGTCGAGACCCATCGCACCTAATAACGTGGCGGCAATATCGCTCTGCGACATAGGCACTTCAATACGGCGATGATTTTTGGCGAGAGCTCCGCCAGTCATTACAAGCGGCACATGATGACGCTTTAGAAAGTCCTCCTCATTGCGTGGATAGGCCGCATAATGGTCGGGTACGAGTATAACCAGGGCGTTATCCCATCGTGGCGACCTACGGAGATTATCGACAAATTGCGCCACAACCTCATCGGTGTACCCAAAGGCATTGGCCGCCTTGTCAAAGTCAAGTTTCTCATTGCTATACGGCACATCGAAGGGCTCATGGCTGCTCGAGGTCTGTATCACAGTGAATGAAGGTGAACTACCATCTCTTACATCGGCGATTGCACGCTCCAGAAGCCGATGGTCGAGCACACCCCACTTCGACATACGGTCGGACACCGGGAAATCAACGTCCGACACCACCTTGTCAAATCCTGACGAAAGCAAATATGCCTTCATATTGGTAAAATTGGCATCTCCACCGTAATAATATGTTGATTTATAGCCCTGCTTGGCAAGTTCTCGTGCTATCGACGGCACCTTTTCACATCGTGCCACATACTTCATCACACTTACAGTGGGCACTGCCGGAT
>CAMWOD010000075.1 GCA_947175715.1 uncultured Porphyromonadaceae bacterium | reverse complement strand
GTGGTACGACATCGCAGAGGAAGCTGAATGGCATAACTTTAGAGAAATCAAGGACGACTTTCCTTCTACCGATTATGTTGGAAATCAGCACTATGTTTTCAATATCAAGGGTAACCATTATCGCCTTGTGGTAGTTGTTAAATTTACTATTGGGCGAATCTTTATTAGATTTATAGGAACGCACTCTGAATACGATAAAATTGATTGTTCAACCATCTAAACCAAATAAACTATGGATATTACCAAGCAGCAATATGAGTATGCACTCAACCGCATAGAGGAGCTGTTGCCGCTCGTTACGGATGAAACTCCAGCAGTCGACCAAAATGCCATTGAACTTACCATTGTTTCAGACGTGGTTGAAGCATACGAAAAACTCCATTACCCCATTGCAAAACCTACTATTGGGGAACTAATCACCCTATCGATACAAGAGAAAGGCATGACCCAAAAGGAGCTCGCTAAGGAACTCGGAATAAGTCAATCGCGCGTAAGTGACTATATTTCAGGACGAGCCGAACCAACCTTACGTATAGCTCGAGCTATATGCCTCACTCTTGGCATAGCTCCGGCCGCAATGCTTGGGCTATAATAACTTCAGCGAGGGGTAAAGATACAGAACGCCGCCCATTCAGCTATAGAGCAGCTGGATGGGCGGCGTTGTTTTGGGGTAGTAACGAATCAAATGTTGGGAGTGGGATAGACGATAGTCTCGGTGCAGGTGGCTTTCACCTTTTGGTTGGCGATGGTAAACTCAAATTCGCCGCTTTCGAGAGTCCATTGACCCTTGTAGTTGACAAATGCCAGGTCGGAGGCGGGGATTGTGAAGCTCACGCGCTTGCTCTCGCCAGCCTTGAGCGAAACCTTGTCGAAGCCACGCACGCGCAGCACGTCGGGCGACAACGAGGCCACCAGGTCGGAGCTATAGAATATCACGGGCTCCATGCCGTCGCGACTGCCGGTGTTGGTCACAGTTACCGAGACAGTGATATCGTCGCCGGGGGCAAACTGGGCCTTGTCGACAGCTATGTCGGAATATTTATAGGTAGTATAGCTCATGCCGTAGCCGAAGGGCCACTGCACGTCGATGTCGGCATCGTAGTTGTAAGCGCCCGACATCGTTGCCACTGTCTCGCAGGGCTTGTGGTCGTAGAATGCCACGGCGTTGCTCCACTTGGGATAAGTGATGGGAAGCTTGGCGCTGAAATTGCGGTCGCCGGCCACGAGCTGTGCCAGTGCGTCGCCACCATAGTTGCCGGGGAGCATCACGTAGATGATACCCTGGGCAAGAGGCTCTATTTCACGAATGATTCTGGGACGTCCCTCATTGAGCACCAGCACAATGGGCTTGCCGGTATTGGCGAGAGCCTTCACCAGTGCGGTCTGATTGGCCGAGAGGGTGAGGTCGTTGGTGTTACCGGGAGTCTCGCAGTAAGAGTTCTCGCCGATGCAGGCCACAATCACGTCAACACCCTTGGCAGCCTCGACGGCAGCTTCGATGTCGACATTATGCTCCAGCTCCCATTTACCGTAATCCTGCACATAGTCCATGCCTTGGCACAGAGTCACGTTGTCGGCTCCATAGCGGTTGCAGAAAGCCTCGTAGATGGTGTTGTACTGCTGGTGATACTGAGGCTCGTCGATACCCTGCCATGTGTACGACCAGCCACCATTGAGCGAGCGCATAGTGTTGGCGTTGGGGCCTGTGACAAGGATCTTGGTTCCCTCCTTGATGGGAAGAACATTGTTGTCGTTCTTAAGCAATATTTCGCTCTGCACGGCCAGTTCGAGAGCCTTCTCGGCATGCTGGGCCGAGCCGAAGAGGGGGTAATCCTTGGGGTTGGTATAGGGATACTTCCACAGGTCGAGGCGCAGCTTAAAGCGGATGATGCGGCGCACAGCGTCGTCGATGCGCTCCATAGGCACCTTACCCTCCAGCACAAGCTCCTTGAGCAGCGTGCAGAACTCCACATCGTAGGGAGTCATCGACATATCCACACCTGCATTGATGCTGAGCATGATAGCCTCCTTGTAGTCGGCAGCGATCTTGTCGCGGTTGTGCAGGTTGTGTATATCGGCCCAGCCGGTCACGATCATACCATCCCAGTTGAGTCCTTCCTTGAGCCACTCTGTGAGCATCTCATGATTGGCGTGGAAAGGCATGCCGTTGTTGAGGCCCGAATTGACCATTACCGACAGCGCTCCGGCCTGAATCGCTACCTTGAAGGGGTGAAAATATTTCTCACGCAGGTCTACGGGGTTGATTGACGCCGGTGTACGGTCCTTGCCGCTCACAGGGTTGCCGTAGGCCATGTAGTGCTTCAGGCAAGCGCCCACCTGCTGTTGCGACAGATGATTGGGGTCGGTACCCTGATAGCCGCGCACCATGGCTACAGCCATTTCACCGTTGATATAGGGGTCTTCGCCGAAGCTCTCCCATATACGGCTCCATGCTGGGTTGCGGCCTAAGTCCATCACAGGATTGTATACCCACGGTATTGAAGCCGTGCGGCTCTCGTAAGCGCAGATGCGGGCGCCCTCCTCGACAAGCGCACGGTTGAAGCTCGCAGCCATATTGATTTCCTGTGGGAACAAAGTGCCACCATTGGTATAGGTGGTGCCGTGATTTTGGTCAACACCGTAAACATCGGGAACTCCGATATATTTCATCGATGCCTTCTGTATGTCAACGATGAGGCGGTGCCAGGTTTCCACATCCTGGGCATGCCCCTGCGGTGTGTTGAGTATTGAGCCTACACGGTAGGTGTCGAACACGGTTTTGAGCCTTGCCGGGTCGGTCACCACCTTGCCATTGACTGGCTGGTCGGCGCACACCAGGTCGATAACCACCTCGCACATCTGCCCAACCTTGTCGTCGAGCGACATTTTCCCTACAATCTCGTTGACCTTGGCCTCAAGCGCCGGATCGGGAGCGATAGCGGGCTTGATCTGTGCCTGGCCAAGTAGCGGCAGCGTAGCGGCGGCCACTGCCAATATTACTGTTAACTTTTTCATTATGGTATTATTTTATGGTAAATTTTGCTTTAGTGTGGATGTCGGCCGACGATGAGCCTACCAGTGCCTCGAACACACCGGGCTCTACCACCCACTGATGCTTGTCGGCATCAAAGTAGCCAAGGTCGCTACCCTTGACGGTGATGCTCACCTGCTCTGTTTCACCGGGAGCGAGCTCAACTTTGCTGAAGCCTTTAAGTTCCTTGACGGGGCGATCAACGCTCGACTTCACGTCATTGACATAAAGCTGCACCACTTCTTTACCTTTTACTTTGCCCACGTTGGTCACAGGCACTGTGATGGTGAATACATCGTCGGAAGTACCCTCGGTGCGGTCAACCGTAGCGTTGCCATACTTAAACTTGGTATAGCTCAAACCGTGGCCGAATGGGAAGGTGGGTTTAAGCTTATTTTTATCGATAAAGCGGTAGCCCACATAGATTCCTTCGTTGTAAGGCATATCCCACACCTCGTTGCCATGATCGTCAAGCCTGCGGTGTCCGGGGTACTCACCCATCTTATGGGCGCCCACCTGGTCGAGCGAAGCATAGTAGGTGTAGGGGAGCTTGCCGCTGGGATTAACGTCGCCGGCGAGCACCGACGCAATGGAATTGCCGGTCTCGTTGCCCAGATACCATGCCTGCATGATGGCGGGTACCTTATCCTTCCACGGCATTGCCACGCCGGTGCCGCTGATATTGATTACAGCGAGATTGGAGTTGGCCTTGGCAAGCGCCTCGATGATTGCGTTCTGGTTGTAGGGCAGCTCCATTGTTACACGGTCGAAATCTTCGGCATCCTGATTGTTGCTCTTGTTGAGGCCGCCGAAGAACAGCACCATGTCGGCATCGCCGGCCACCTTGACGGCCTCGGCGAGTAATTCTTCGGGAGAGCGGGGGTCGGTGAGATCCTGACCGGTGATCACGCCGTTGTACTCGCCGGTGGTGTCGCCCACATATCCTCGGGCATAGACAATCTCCACTTCATCGCCGAGACGCGATTTCAGGCCATCGAGAGGTGTCACCTCGTAGCGGGCTTTGAGCGACGAAGAGCCGCCACCCACTGTCATCATCTTTATGGCGTTCTCGCCGATCACAGCCACCTTCTTTACCTTGGCGGGATTGATGGGGAGCAGATCGCCCTTGTTCTGGAGCAGCACTATGCCTTCCTGACCTATCTCGCGGCAGGCGGCCACATGCTCGTCGGAGTTCATCGAGCCGAATGGGCGGTTGCGGTCCATGACGGTGCGGAATGTGAGTCGCAGCACGCGGCGCACCTTATCGTTGAGCTCTTCTTCGGTGAATGTGCCATCCTGTATACCCTTTAGATACGGGTCGGCAAAGAAATAGCTGTCGTAGGCATTGGAGCGGCCGTTGGTAAGGCCGTTGGTCCACGAGCCAAATTCCATGTCAAGACCACCCTTTACTGCCGTGGGAGTATCGTGCACTGCGCCCCAGTCGGAGATTACAGCGCCATCCCATCCCCATTCACCCTTGAGTATGTCGTTCATGAGTATGGGGTTATAGCTGGCGTGTTCGCCGCGGAACAGGTTGTAGCCACCCATGAACGACCATGCTCCACCCTCCTGCGCAGCAGCCTTGAAGCCTGGCAGATAGATTTCGTAGAGTGTGCGATCGTCGACAATGGGGTTGGATGTGTGGCGGTTAAGCTCATTATTATTGAGGGCGAAGTGCTTTACACACACCGACACACCGTTGCTCTGCACACCCTTAACGTAGGGCACCACCATCTGCGATATGAGGTAAGGATCCTCACCCATATACTCGAAGTTGCGTCCGTTGAGGGGAGTGCGGTATACGTTGATACCGGGGCCGAGCAGCACGCTCTTGTTGCGGTAACGTGCCTCCTCGCCTATGCTTTTGCCATAGAGTTGAGCCATATCAGGGTTCCATGTGGCGGCAAGGGCGGTAAGCGATGGGAAGGCGGTGCAAGAATCGTTGGTCCATCCTGCCTGCTCCCATTCATCCCACAGCACCTCGGGGCGCACTCCCATAGGGCCGTCGGTACACCATAGCTCGGGGATGCCAAGACGAGGCACGCCGGGGGCGCTGAATTTCGACTGGGCATGAATCAGGTTGATTTTCTCGCGTAGGGTCATGCGGTGTAGGGCGTCTTCCACACGCTCCTCTATTGACTTTGAATCGTCAAGATACACCGGAGTGGCTGCTGCGCCGCACATAGCCGCAGCTGCGAGCAAAATCGATGCAAAATACTTTTTCATATCAATATATGGTTTATTTAGAGGGGACTACAAGTCCCATTGACTCGATATATCCTACTTGTGGCACACAATTGGCAGCTTTGCACTGCTCGATAAACTTGTCAAGGGCCACCTGGGCTTTAGCGCGGTCGGGCTTGGCTTCGCGTATCTCGGCGAATGTATGGTGGGGACCTTCGCTGTATTTCACCACTTCTTCCCACTCCTGGGGCATCACAATACCCATCATGCAGGAGTCGTCACGCTTCTTATAGGGCCAGAAAGTATAGCCTATATTGTTATCAATCATCACTTTCACAAAGTCGGCCTGCCATTGGTCGGTATTGTGGCCTATCTCGCCCATATACATTGGGCGGTTGCTCTTGTCGCGGAAGTCGATGTAGGAGCGGATGGCATCGGCTGTGGCAGGGCCACCGTAACGGTGGCAGGTGAACATAAGCTGTGGATCATAGTTGGTGTCGCGTAGCGGTTCGAAATTGCTGTTCCACTGCGGCGCCCCGATGAGTATGATGTGATTGGGGTCGACCTCGCGTATAGCGGCCACTGCACGCTTGTGCAGAGGCTCGAGCTTGGAGTTGAGCTCGTCCTGGTTGTCAAAATAAGTGGCTATAGGTTCGTTGATAAGTTCGTATCCTAATATTGTAGGCTCATCCTTGTAATAGTCGGCTATCTTGCGCCATATATCTACAAACTGCTGCTGACTGCGCTGGCTCTCCATAAGCCAGGGATAGCCGTAGGAATCGTCGATGTTGTCGCCTGTCTGACCTCCGGGAGCATCGTGCATGTCGAGTATCAGGTATAGATCGTTGGCCTTGCACCACGACACCACCGAGTCGATTCGGGCAAAACCATCCTGGTTGGAGGTAAGACCCATATAGTCCTCGTCGGTAAACAGCTTGTAATGAAATGGGAGTCGTATAGTATTGGCGCCGGTTGAGGCTATGAAGTCGACATCCTCGCGGGTGA
>CAMWOD010000074.1 GCA_947175715.1 uncultured Porphyromonadaceae bacterium | reverse complement strand
AATTGATAAACATGAGAAGAACATCCTCGACATAATCGAAGATAAACTCAACGACCCCCTACCCACTGTTTTTGCAGCAATGCGCGAAACTGCCGCACGATTCGCGGCCAACGAAGTGGTGGAAGTGACCGCCACCCAACTCGACCGTGACCTCGCAGCCCAAGGGCGCGACTTCGTCACAATCGATGGGGACAAAGCTCTGTGGAAGAACCACTGGCTTGCAGGTGGCAACGAGATAAAATGGGATATGGTACACTACGATGTACAGCTCATTGGTGGCGTTGTGCTCCATCAGGGTAAGATCGCCGAGATGGCCACTGGTGAAGGTAAAACCCTTGTTGCTACCCTCCCGGTATTCTTACGTTCGCTTTCTAAGCGAGGAGTACATGTGGTGACAGTCAACGACTACCTGTCGAAACGTGACTCGGAGTGGATGGGACCTCTTTATATGTTCCACGGCTCTACCGTAGATTGTATCGACAAGCACGAGCCTAATACCGCCGAACGTCGCCGCGCTTACGAATGCGACATTACATTCGGTACCAACAATGAGTTCGGTTTCGACTATCTGCGCGACAACATGGCTATGGCACCCCAGGATATGGTGCAACGCAAACACTACTATGCCATCGTCGATGAGGTTGACTCGGTGCTTATTGACGACGCCCGTACACCTCTTATTATATCAGGCCCCGTACCCAAGGGCGACGACCAGCTCTTTGACGCATTCAAAGCCAATGTAGAGAAAGTAGTGGCCGCACAAAGACGCCTTGTGACCCAAATATTATCGGAAGCCAAAACCAAACTCCAAAGCGAAGACAAGGACGTTCGCAAGGAGGGCGCACTATTGTTGTTCCGTGCATTCAAGGGTCTCCCCAAGAACGGTGCGCTCATAAAATTCCTCAGCCAGGAGGGTATGAAAAATATCATGCTCCAGACCGAGGCATATTACCTGCAGGACAATGCGCGCGAGATGCCGACAGTCACCGATCCCCTTTACTTTGTAATCGATGAGAAGAACCGCTCGGTTGAACTGACCGACAAAGGTATCGACGAGCTCACTGGCAAGAGCAACGACCCCGAATTTTTCGTACTTCCCGACATTGCTTCAAATCTATAGGAACTTGAGCATATCACCGATCCCCAAGAGCGCCAGCAGAAGAAGGATGAAGCGATGCAGAACTATGCCATCAAGTCGGAGCGCGTACACACCGTAACCCAGCTGCTCAAGGCTTACACTCTGTTCGACAAAGACATAGAGTATGTAATCGACGACAACAAGATTAAGATTGTTGACGAGCAGACTGGACGTATCATGGAGGGCCGACGCTATAGCGACGGTCTTCATCAGGCCATTGAGGCCAAGGAGGGCGTAAAGGTAGAAGCTGCTACTCAGACTTTTGCTACTATTACACTCCAAAACTACTTCCGCATGTACCACAAGCTGGCCGGTATGACCGGTACTGCCGAGACTGAAGCCGGAGAGTTATGGGATATATACAAACTCGATGTTGTAACCATCCCCACCAACCGCCCCGTGGCTCGTATCGACATGAACGACCGTGTATACAAGACCAAAAAGGAGAAATATGCGGCTGTAATCGATGAGATAGTCAAGCTACGCGATGCCGGCCGCCCCGTGCTCGTAGGTACTACCTCGGTAGAAATATCTGAGCTCCTTTATCGTATGTTGCAGATGCGTCACATCGATGCCCAGGTGCTCAATGCCAAGCTGCACCAACGCGAGGCTATGGTAGTGGCCGAGGCAGGTAAGAAAGGCACAGTAACTATCGCAACCAACATGGCCGGTCGTGGTACCGACATCAAGCTCACCCCCGAGGTGAAAGATGCGGGCGGTCTGGCCATCATCGGTACAGAGCGCCATGAGTCACGTCGCGTCGACAGGCAGTTGCGTGGTCGTTCAGGACGTCAAGGCGACCCTGGATCTTCAGTATTCTTCGTTTCATTCGAGGATCAGCTGATGCGACTCTTCGCCACCGACCGTGTAATGAAGATGCTCGACCGCATGGGTCTCAAAGAGGGTGAAATGATCGAATCAAAGATGGTGACCAACGCCATCGAGCGTGCCCAGAAACGCGTAGAGGAAAATAACTTCGGCATACGTAAACGCCTGCTCGAATACGACGACGTGATGAACAAGCAGCGTACATACATATATGCACGCCGCCACCACGCTCTGCTGGGTGAGCGCGTTGGTATCGACATCGCCAACATGCTCTATGACACAATCGAGAATCTTGTAAACACCTACGATCAGCCCACCGACTACGATGATCTGTCGATGGAGGTGATGCGAATACTCACTATTGAGCTCCCTTTCACCGCCGACGAGTTCCGCTCGATGAGCAAGGAGGATGTAATCAACGCAATCCACGACGTCGCCACCGAAGCTCTACAGCGCAAAAGCGATCGAATCATCGAGGTAGCAATGCCTGTAATCAAAGATTGGGTTGAAAACCGTGGCGCTACCGGCCGCATCTCAGTGCCCATCACCGATGGAAAACGCATATTCAATCTTGTTGTTGATATTCAGAAAGCATATGCTTCCGAGTGCAAGAACATAGTAAAAGAATGGCACAAATCGATACTGCTTGTCACCATCGATGAATTGTGGAAAGAGCACCTGCGCGAACTTGACCAGCTACGCCAGTCAGTACAAAATGCATCGTATGAGCAGAAAGATCCCCTGGTAATCTACAAGGTAGAGTCATTCCATTTATTTGAATCGATGCTCAATAATCTAAACGTCAAGGCAATGTCATCGTTGCTCCGCGGACAGATTTACGTTCAGCAACGCCCCTCTTCTCAGCTCGAATCTGAGAAAAAAGCAGAGGAAGGTGGCGAGGGCGCCGCTCAAGCACCCGCAAAACCCCAACCCGAGGTGCGTCAGGCAATGCCCGAGCGACAGAATGACTACTCGCGCTATCGTGCCAGCAAGGAGGATCTGCCAGGTCAGGCCGCACAGCAGGCAGCCGCTTCTGCTCCACAAGGAGAAAAGCAAAAGCCGATGCCCGTAAAAGCCGCTCCAAAGATCAACCGCAATGATCCATGCCCTTGTGGCTCAGGCAAAAAATACAAAAACTGCCACGGCCGAGGCCTCTAACACTATTATTAATGCCTAAATTATAACAACGACATGGAGGCTCACTAAGGGCTTCCATGTCGTCTAAATATCTAAATGGTCAGCTCCTCTGATAATTCACACACGCCGCTTAGCGCTGGCAGTCTACTCCACAATGGCAAATATCGTATCATTGCCGTGCTTGGACATGGCGGTTTCGCACTGGCGTATCTTGCCGAACACACTAAATTACAGACGAAGGTTGCAATCAAGGAATTTTTCCCAAAGATATTCTGTAACCGAGATGCCAATTCAACTACCATTACACTCGGCACAAGCGCTAATCGCGAGCTCGTAGAACGATTCAAATCAAAATTTGTCAAAGAGGCCCAAAAGATTGCCACACTTTCGCATCAAGGCATCGTGAGGATACTCGATATCTTTGAGGAGAATAATACAGCCTACTATGTAATGGATTATATCGAAGGGAAATCGCTGGCCGACATAGTGAACACTGAAGGGAAAGTGGCTTTAGATAAAGCTCTTGGCTGGATTAAGCAGGTTGGTGACGCTTTGACCTACATTCACTCGCACCGCTTAACTCACCTTGATGTGAAACCGGCCAACATAATGATTGACCAAAACGGCGATGCCATATTAATCGACTTCGGACAGGCCAAGCAGTACGACGATGATGGTGGAGAAACATCTACCACACCCATAGGTATTAGTCATGGCTATGCACCGCCTGAACAATATCGCAACGGGGGCGTAAGCCAATTCTCCCCACAATCCGACATATATGCCCTGGGGGCCACTCTTTACAAGCTCATTACCGGCGTAACTCCACCCGACGCTATGGCTCTGATTGATGAGACCTTAACCTTTCCACCTGGAATACCACAAAATATATGCTCAGCCATTACCACCGCCATGTCGATCAACAAGAAAGATCGTCATCAAAGTGTTGAGGCATTTATCGAAGCTCTTAGTATAGCCAACAGTTCAACTACCGACGACTCAACAGTAATAAGCGCTGAGCGAAAACATGTAGATGTGATTAAACATGCCGGTAGTTCATCAAAAGGGAAAAAGAAGAAAAGCAACAAGCCGATTTGGTTAGCGGCAATATGCGCTTTTATAATAGCAGCCGCAGTAATCGGTGTTTATTGGGGGCTAAACCAGAAAAGCACTCACCGATCAACATTTGGGGGTGATGAAGATAATGAAAGCACTGAATACCGTCCAACAGCACAGTCGGCTTCTCAAGCAATTCAAACGAATAATGTGGCTGATATCAGATACTATGCCGAGCACGGCGATGCAGCGGCAGCGGCGAGAATGGGCGACATTTATCGTCTTGGCTTGTATGGGGTCACCGATACATTAGCCAATGCCTTATCATGGTATGAAAAAGCATTTAATTTGGGCGATGTGGAGAGCGCATATAAGCTGGGTACAATGTACCAGATTATCAGAAGCGACCCCGATGCCAATGAAAAATCTCTATATTGGTTAAGAAAAGCATCGGAAGGTGACTATGTGAAGGCTTGGTACGTAACTGCCAACAAGTTGCGATATGACGATAAGCAAGAAAGCTATAAGTGGGCTTCAAAAGCCGAGCAAGCAGGCGATATCAGGGCAACTGCCGAGATGGCTCAAGATTGGTATAACGACCTTAATCCTTCTATCGGTGAAAATGCCCGGAAAAGACTTTATGACCTTGCCTGCTCAGGCAACACCGAGGCCGTAGGTCAGATGGCTTGGCTTTGCGCCAATGGCTATTATTCAGATTCTCCTCGTAACTACGATATGGCCCTACCGTGGGCTCAATATGGGGAGTCGTTAAATGATCCTACCTCACTATTAGTGCTTGGCTGGTATTACTTCAACGACAATAATGAAAAACGTGCCAACGAGTACTTTAAAAAAGCTGCTGACTTAGGCGATATCGTAGCAATGTGGTATTATGGTGGTAATACCGGAGACTATAGCTATGATTTAAAGCGAATGGAAGCTTTGTTCAATGGAGATGCGGTGCTGTTTGACGGATTAGGCGTGGGAGATTATTCTAAATATGCCAATTCTGAAACAGAGAAAAACATTTGGACTCGCCGAGCTGTTGAATATGGATGGTAAATAGTTAAACACTTAAACAATAAACTCATGAATATTGGAGATAAAATACCCGAAGTATTAGGAGGAGACCAAGACGGTAAGGAAATCAAGGCATCCGACTTTGCCGGTCATAAATTAGTACTATATACCTACCCAAAGGACAACACATCGGGGTGCACGGCCGAAGCTTGTTCGCTGCGCGACCATCGCGACCAACTCCGTGCTCTTGGTTACGAAGTACTCGGCGTAAGCAAGGATTCACAAGCTTCGCACCAGAAATTTATTGAGAAGCAGCAACTCAACTTCCCCTTGATAGCCGACACCGATACTCACCTATTGCAGCAATTGGGAGCATGGGGCGAGAAAAATATGTATGGAAAGAAGACGATGGGCACACTGCGCACCACATATCTCGTCGACGAAAATGGCATTATTACTGACATTTTCACTCCCAAGATGATCAAAACCAAGGAGCACGCTCAGCAAATTATCGACCGCGTAAAAGCTGATAAGTAAATCGCCAAACTATACGTGATGATCAAGGCTCAATTGCAACTGGGAAGCAATGCCAACTCTCGGAGACAAAACCTTGAACGCGCTGTAGAAATCCTCGCAAAGGACTTCAGAATATTGAAAATCAGCGCCGTGGTTGAGAGTCAGGATGTCACCGGAGGACCTACTATCTTCGTAAACCAACTTCTGGAAATCGAAACTGATTTCACAGCCGATGAGCTACACCTTCACTGTAAGCAAATTGAGGCCTCTTTTGGACATCGAACACCCATTGTCACACACATGGAGGTTGTGCGTTCGTGCACTCAGATCATTCCCCTCGATATCGATTTGGTGATTTACGACTCGAAGATACTTAAACCAGCCGACATCAATCGTCCATACTATCGCACCATTTTAGCTCAAGGATTTTGACTATTAAGAAAATTTTGTAAATTTGTGCGAAATAAAATCCAAACTACAAAAACTGAAGACAAATGCTTAAGAAAATACTCTCAATCTCAGGTCGTCCCGGAC
>CAMWOD010000073.1 GCA_947175715.1 uncultured Porphyromonadaceae bacterium | reverse complement strand
AAAGAGAATTCTTCAAACATTTTCTCTAATTTCGCACTTGCTTGTTTAATCTGCGAAGCCAATAAGTGAGTAATATATTTGGCATTTTAACATACGTTTGCTATTTTCGCGGAAATACTATACCGATTTTGCAATGATGAAAAAGCTGATAATAGCCGTTATGGCGCTATGTTGGTGCGCTGCCGCCGTGGCCGATGAGGTTCTGATCGCCGAGGAGCCTCAATTGTTGGAAACCCAATCGACAGGTGCATTGTCGACCACTGTCGATCAGGCATTGCGACGCAGCACAAGCCGCTATATGCGCAGTGTCACCCCCGTCGACCAAGCTCTCCTACCTTCGATCTTCTTCATGCCGGCGGTGTGGATAAATTTCCAGTACGATACGCCATACGAGCCATTATACCTTGATTCGGCAAGCTACAAGCCCGAGCATGTCGACATGCCGCTGATCGACGGTGATGTGCAGCGATTTCGCGAGATGTATCTCTTGGGGCAGCGGTATATGATAAACAATCTTGACTGCGTGCGCTACAACTTCGCCGACCTGCCCGAGCCCCCGAAACGCTACTACGCCCATACCGACCCCGCCACGATGAAAATCACCGTCAACGAGTACATACCTGTCGACGAAATCGAGGCCGACATCACCCCGGTGGAGATTGACAAGCGTCACTGGATGCACGGCATGAAGGGGTCGCTGCAATTCTCCCAGGCCTACATCTCGCCCAACTGGTATCAGGGTGGTAACAACAACCTGAATATGCTGCTCAATGCCATCTATCAGGTGAAGCTCAATCCGGCCTACCATCCAAAACTCATGTTTGAGAACACGGTGCAATATAAGCTCGGTATCAATTCAGCCCCCGAAGATACGCTGCGCAACTACAACATATCGGAGGAGCTGTTTCAGATCAACACCAAGGTTGGTATCAAGGCCGCCCGCAGCTGGTACTACTCACTCACATTGCTGTTGAAGACACAGTTTTTCAACAGTTATAAGTCAAACAGCAAGGACCTGACGGCTGCGTTCATGTCGCCCGGCGAGCTCAACATCGGTCTTGGTATGACTTACAGCCATGTTTCGGCAGACAAGCGATTGCAGTTTGACGCATCGATCTCTCCCCTCACCTACAACTTGAAGACGTCGATCAACAGTCGAATCAATCCGGCCACATTCGGCATAAAAGAAGGGCATAAAGCGGTCAACTCATTCGGTTCGTCGGCCGAAGCCAAGCTGGCTTGGAAGCTGGCGCGCAACATCACCTGGAACTCCCGCCTCTTTGTGTTCAGCAACTACGAGTACCTGCAGGGTGATTGGGAGAACACCTTCAACTTCGCATTCAACAGCTACTTCTCAACTCAATTCCAGGTACACCTACGCTACGACTCACATTCACCCTCGCTCAAGGACTCACAGTGGCACTTGTGGCAGATGAAGGAGATACTTAGCTTCGGATTCGCTTACACGTTTGGCTTGATATAATGAATGTGAGAGGTCGCCTGGCAACGTTGATGCTTAGTGTGCTAAGTGTCGCATCGGTAAATAGCGCCGAGCCAGGACGCACCATCGATTCATGCACCAGCGTATCTACAGCTTATCCTCTCTTTGCCCACCGCGTACTATCGCCTATTGAGGGAGTGTGGGAGATGACCGACGGGGGTGCTACCGTGGCCATCGTAGCCAACGGCAGTTCACAGCGCCACGTCACAAGCGATTACAGCATTGTATACGTGTGCGGGCCCGATTTAGTTATTCCACGCGGCACAGTGATAGGTACAGCCCAGCAAGGCTCCACCAATAGCCTATATGATGCTGTGATTTACAAGGAAGTTACGGTCGACGGTGAGGGTTTGCCCAGGCTCTCAGGCCCCCAGCATTTCGCTATCAATATCACTTCCGACGACCGACTGGCACTAAACACCTACGAAAAGGGTGTAAAGATCAACGCATGGCGTCTTGTGCCCTACATTCTGCGCTATAGCGTGCGTAAAGTTGACCAGCGTCCCGCAAATCTCGATGGCATGGTCAGGATATACCCGTCATCGGCCAATGCACCCATCTGCTTATGAGGAAATTACTATTGCTCGTGGCTGTCGCCGTACTCGCCGTGCCGCTGATGGGCAAGCGGCCCGTTACTCTCCCTGCACGCTCTCTAAAGCCGCGGGCTGAGTATGAGGTGAACCAGACTTCGGCTAATGCGATGATGCACGTTGCGGCTCAGCCTGGCGACTTCGATATAGCTGGCTACGACAAGCCGCTGAAGTCGCGCCGCGAGACGATGCTTGTGACCAATCTCACCGACCATGACGTCGACTCGCTGTATATCACTATCGATTACCGCGACCTTAAGGGGAGACAGCTGCACCAGCGCTCGTTATGGGCAAAGGGGGAGATACCGGTGGGTGAAACCCGCCTTATTGAGGTGCGCGCATGGGATGTGCAAGGGAGCTATGTGTATCGCTACAGCGCCAAGCCGCGCTCGCTCCACACGCCTTACGATGTGACTGTGACGATCGACTCGGTCGCGGTGATAGATGCCAAAAACCGTAATCTTTAAGCCTTGTTGTTAGCCTTGCGGAAGTCTTCCTTCAGAGTATCGACCACGTTGATGATGTAGTCGCCGGTCTTCTCCAGGTCGCCGATGATGTCCATGTAGTAGATACCCGACTGGTATTCGTACTGCTTGGCGTTGATGTTCTCGACGTTGGCGTTGCGGAACTGATTGCGCAAGTTGTTGATTTCGCGCTCTTTGTTGTAAGATGCGATGATGTCGGCTTCGCGCACTCCCTCGATGTTGCCCAAGAGCAGGAGCATATTGTTCATAGCCTCCTTGACATACTTGAACATCATGTCGATGTTGTCGTAGATCATCGAGTTGAACTCTACGTGGCTCTGCTGCTTGCGCAGTAATATCTTGGCCACGCCGTAGCAGCTGTCGGCTATCGACTCGATTTCCGATACTATGCGCAGCAATCCGGCGATATGAAGCTTACCTTCATTCGACAGGCGACCCTCGGCTGTGCGGTTGAGGTAGTGGGCTATCTCGATCTCCATGCGGTCGGAAATATCCTCATATTTCTCGATGCGCGAAAGCAGCTTGTTGAACTCGTCGCCATCCTCCTCGGTGTGTACCAGGTCCTGGGCCATCGTTATCATACGGTTGACGCGATCGGCATATACCTTGATTTCTTTCTCGGCCTGGGCGATGTTGAGCTCAGATGCCGACAGCAGGCCCGATGATATGTATTTGAGTGTGAACTCCTCGTCTTCTTTGTGCTTGGCGGGGATAAGCCACTCTACAATTTTTACATACAATCCTGTAAACCATATCATTATTGCGAGATTGATGAGGTTGAATACCGTGTGGAACATCGATAGACCGAATGATACCGAGGTCTGCATCTGTGTGACGGTATCGTGCACTTCATGTCCGCCGGGGAGATTGGGGAGTGTGCCGTCAAAGAGATGGTTGTATAGGTCGGGCGAAGTGGCCTCGATGTGGTTTACATAGGCGGTGAGTGCTTCGGGGTTGCCCTGCCCTATGTGCTCGGTGATCCATACGTTGAGCTCGCAGAATGGGATAAACAGCGCAAGACACCACACCAAGCCCAATACGTTGAAAAGTAAGTGCCCCATGGCAGTACGCTTGGCCGCTACGTTACCGCTCATTGATGCCAACAGCGGGGTTACGGTGGTACCGATATTAGAGCCGAGCACCAGTGCGCAGGCCAGGTCAAATGTAATCCAGCCTTTGGTACACATAATCAATGTGATGGCAAATGTGGCTGCCGACGATTGAATCACCATCGTTACCAATATGCCCACCAGCAGGAATATGAGTATAGAGCCGAAGCCCATGTGGCTGTACTGCTGCAGGAAGGAGAACATCTCGGGGTTGGACTGCAAGTCGGGCACATACTTCGAAATCATCGAAAGGCCCAGGAACAGGAACGCGAAGCCTATGAGAAATTCGCCGATTGACTTGTTGCGGCTCTTCTTCATAAAAAGCAGAGGCACCGCAAAGCCAATCAGAGGTATGGCGTATATGGAGATGTCGACCTTAAAGCCGAATAGTGCTATCACCCAGGCGGTGAACGTAGTACCTACATTCGCACCCATGATCACAGCCATTGACTGTGCCAGGGTCATCAAGCCGGCGTTGACGAAGCTCACCACCATCACCGTTGAGGCCGATGAGCTCTGTATTAATGCTGTGATTCCAAAACCTGTGAGAGTGCCTGTAAATCGGTTGCGTGTCATTGCCGACAGGATGTTACGCAGTCGGTCGCCGGCGGCTTTTTGCAATCCCTCACTCATGACCTTCATTCCGTAGAGGAAGAGGCCCACTGCGCCCAAGAGGCCCAGGAAATCGAGTATACTATAGTTCATCGTCGATGGGTGAATGTTTGGGGCAAAGATACAAATTATTTACATTTATTTGCAATTTATCATCGCCAATCCATGCGGATGAAAAATATTTAACTCACACGAGCCTGAATGTCGTGCGGTGGAGGGGAGATGGACCGTATTGGGCTATGGCCGCGCGGTGGTCGCGTGTGGGGTATCCTTTATTCACTTCCCAGTGATATTGAGGATATTGCTGTGAAAGTTCGGTCATGGCCTGGTCGCGGTGGGTTTTGGCCAGGATTGAAGCGGCGGCTATGTTGGCAAATCGCCCGTCGCCTTTGACAAATGTCTGCCATTGGATGTCGCGGTAGGGTGTGAAGCGGTTGCCATCGACTATTATTGCGCCGGGTGTTACTTTCAGCGCGTCGATGGCGCGGTGCATGGCCAATATTGAGGCGCGGAGTATGTTGATTTCGTCGATTTCGGTGTGGGTGGCTATCCCTACGCCCCATGCCACGGCTTCTGCCTCGATGATAGAGCGCAATTCGGTTCGACGACGCTCTGTGAGCTTCTTCGAGTCGTTGATCCAAGGGTGGTGAAAGTCGTCGGGAAGTATTACTGCCGCTGCGTATACGCTGCCTGCCAGGCAGCCGCGGCCTGCTTCGTCGACTCCGGCCTCTAATATGCCGGAAGTGAAACATGTGGGTAGTGACAAGCCTGTATCAGCCGATGGCATGGTACTTATAGTGACGGCGCATTATCGACTTGACGCGCGCTGTCAGTGTGGCGGGTGAGAAGGGCTTGGTGATGTAGTCGTCGGCACCTTCGTTGAGAACGGTTATTACGTCGCTGTCGCTCGACAAGCCGGTGCATACGATGATGGGCATGTACATCGTGACGCTGTGATGGCGCATATCGCTCACCAGTGTAGATCTAATCGATTTTTCAAGCTCGATGTCAACAATCACCATCGAGCATTCCAACTCATCGAGGTCTTCGTAGCTCAGCATAGAGTCCCACTCCTCCACGTTATAGCCTTCGTGGCGGATGGTGTCACTGATGATTTGACGCGCTATTGGGTCGGCGTCGATAACGAGTATGGTCGGTGCGTTAGGCATTATATAAGGTTGTCTTGGAGAGAGAAAATCGTAGATCATACTTTGAATTATTGTTACAGCACAAATGTAAATCTATTAAGGTCAAACCAGCAAGCTTGTCGCTGATTTGACCTTAATAAGTAACTTAATTTTAACAGGTGTGGCGTAGTTATTACATTTTGTCGCACGCTTGTCTCTGATGTGTCTTTGATGCCGCTTTTCTCAATCGTTTTGTAACGTTTAGTCAAACTTCCATGATATGATGCCTGTCTGGTTGCCGGTGGCGTCGGCTACGGCACTATATTTGAGTTTGAGGGCGGCTTCCTTGCACGATGCCTTCACCTTGGGGTCGTCGATACTACCACCCGCGGCCTCTGCGCTGATTACGTGGCCGTCGGGGGCTACGGTGATGCGTATTTTGACGATGCCGGGTTTGGTGCGTACGGTGGGGTTGACCGATGCCAGTAGTGTGCGTCCGTGCAGGTTGAGCCCGTTGGCCACTCCGGTGCGCTGTCCGGTTGAGCCGGTGCCGGTGCCTGGCGTAGTATTGTTGCCGGGCTTATTACCCTGGAATTTATTGCTCATATCGCGGCCATCGACATTCTGCTTGGCTTCGGCCTTGGCTTTCTCTTCGGCTCGGCGTTTTCGCTCAAGCTCTTCTTGCTCGGCTCGGCGACGGCGCTCTTCCTCGGCTTTCTTGGGGTCTACCTTGGTGGCTGGGGTTGTGGGCTTGGATTGGCGGGTCGGCGAGCGGGCGTCGGTGGTGGTAGTGGTCTGGATGGCGTTGGCTGCAGGGTCGGCA
>CAMWOD010000072.1 GCA_947175715.1 uncultured Porphyromonadaceae bacterium | reverse complement strand
ATGGGCCACGCAATCGAGCGGTTCGCTCGGCAGCGGGGGCACCAGATTGTGGCCATCATCGACCATGACAACATCCACGACTTCGACTCCGAAGGGTTTCTCAGCGCCGACGTGGCCATAGAGTTCACCTCGCCGGCGTCGGCTGTCGACAACTACCGCCGCTGTTTCGACCGTGGCATCAAGGTGGTTTCGGGCTCTACCGGCTGGCGCGACCATGCCACCGAGGTGGAGCGGATGTGTCGTCAGGCCGAGGGCACATTCCTATGGTCGTCCAACTATAGCGTGGGAGTCAACATATTCTTTGCGCTCAACACCTATCTTGCCTCGGTGATGAGCCACTTCCCCCAGTATACCCCTTCAATCAAGGAGATACATCACATACACAAACTCGATCACCCCAGCGGCACTGCCATTACACTGGCCACCGAGGTGATAGCCCACTCCCCTACCCTCGACAGCTGGAGCGAGAGCCAGGTCGACCATGCGCTCCTCATCGAGCATGAACGCGAGGGAGAGGTGCCCGGCACTCACATCGTCACGTGGGATTCGCCCGTCGACACCATCACCATCGAGCACCGCGCCAAGTCGCGCGACGGCTTCGCCCTGGGAGCCGTAATGGCCGCCGAGTGGGCTGCCACACGCCAGGGGGTGCTCAGCCTCGACGATATGTACCGTGACTTAATCGCCCGATAAACTTTGAAACACACTCACCGACAATGACCAAACAGCAATTTTTAGACGACCTTAAGCGCCGCATCACCGACAATAAGACTACACGATGGATACGTTTTGGCATCGTGGCGCTCATCTATATCCTATGGACCGTGTGGATGCACAACGCATGGCTCCTCTTAGGATTGATACTCCTGTTCGACATATACATCACCGGCTACATACCTTTCACTTGGTGGAAAAAGTCGAAAAACAAGACCACACGTACCATCATGAGCTGGGTCGACGCCATCGTCTACGCCCTCGTGCTCGTATACTTCGTGTTCGCATTCTTGGGGCAGAACTACCAGATACCCTCGTCATCGCTTGAAAAGACCCTGCTTACAGGCGACTACCTCTTTGTCAACAAAGCCGTCTACGGCCCTCGTGTGCCCATGACGCCGGTCAACTTCCCATTGGTACACAACACGTTGCCCATCATCGGTACAAAAAGTTATCTCAGCTGGCCCCAGCTCGAGTATCATCGCCTGCCCGGACTACGCTCGGTGGAGGCCGGCGATATCGTGGTGTTCAACTTCCCTGCCGGCGACACCGTGATGTCAAAAGCCCCTCAGCTGGGCAATATGGACTACTACACGATGTGCCAGATGTTCGGGCGCGACCGTGTGCTTTCCGACAAGGAGCACTTCGGCGATGTGATATATCACCCGGTCGACCGCCGCGAGAACTATGTGAAGCGCGCCGTGGGTCTCCCCGGACAGTGGCTTAAGATAATCGACGGCGATATATATATCGACGATAAGAAGCAAGCGATGCCCGAAAACGTGCAATTTCAATACCTTTTCCAGACCGACGGCACCTATTTCACCGACCCCGACTGGGAGGAGCTTGAGGTGTCGCCCGACGACCGAGGCGTATATGAGCCACTGTCGCAGCGCACCCCCCAAGATGAGGAGGAAGCCCGCAATGCCGCAGCCGAGCAGCAGTGGCTACTCGATCACGGCTTTAAAACCAACGCCAACGGCCAGTGGTATCCGATACACTCCACATTCCTCACATCTAAGATGCTCGAGCAACTTAAGAGCAATCCCCATGTCACCGCAGTGGTCAAGGCCCCTGAGATGTACAAAGACAACCTCTTCCCCGCCGCAATATCGCAGAACTGGACTCGTGCCAACTATGGTGGCAAGCAAGGCCTGTGGATTCCCCGCAAGGGTGATGTGCTCGAGCTCACACCCCAGGCATGGGATATCTACGAGCGCGCAATCCGAGTGTATGAAAACAACCCGACGGCCGAATTGCGATCCGACGGCCGCGTGTATATCGACGGCAAGCCCGCCGACTACTACACCTTCAAGATGGACTACTACTTCATGATGGGCGACAATCGCGATAATTCGCTCGACTCGCGCTATTGGGGATTCGTGCCCGAGGATCATATCATAGGCACACCGTGGCGCGTGCTCATATCATTCGACAAGGATAAGCCCCTGTTGTCGGGTGGCATACGCTGGAACCGTGTGCTCAAGGACGCCAATCCCGACAAGAAGTAGGATTGCCACTACTCCCCTACCCCTTCACTATGCTCCCGCCATTGCTATTCCCACCGGTAGGATATTATCAGCGCATCATCGCCGGCGATGATGCGGACTACGCCATGCGCTACGACAAGCGCCTTAAGGATACCCACCGCTACACCATAGCATCCACCCGCGGAGCGTTACAGCTCACCGTGCCGATAGAGCATATATGGAATGGTGACGCTGACGCGAGGCAGCGCCCCACCCCCCTCACATGGGGCGATATACCCCTGTCGACCCACAATCAGTGGTGGGACAAGCACCGCGTGGCGCTGGAGTCGGCCTACGGACGCACCCCCTACTTCGAGTTCTACATCGACCGGCTGTTACCTCTGCTCAGCGCCGACACCCCCCAGCACATCAAATCCGTGGCCCAATTGTGCCGCTGTGCCAACGACATTGTGAGCTCGATATTGATGCTCGACACCCTCCGCTCCATGGCAGCCAATGGTGGGCGTATGGCACCCGAAGGCTTCACCTACCCTCAGATACGACAAGACAGCTTGGGATTCATCCCCGACATGAGTGTACTCGACTTGATTTTTAACGTCGGGCCCGAGTCACCCCTCTACCTCAAGGGGTAGAAATTGCCCGCATGGGGTAGGGGATTGCCGTAAGAATGGGGTAAACGACGGTTTAAGTAACCTTAACATGTGGAAAATGGCATTTTTTAAGTTAAAATGTATATCTTCGCGCCACTTGTGTTTTCTAAAGAACAAAATTAACGCACAATGAATAAAATTTTTACACTTTTCACTACATTAGCGCTTGGCGCAGCCGCCGCTTCGGCCGCTGTGATTTCGCCCGAGCAGGCACTTGACCGCGCCCTGCAGGGTGGAGGTTCGCAAGCCCGCGCTGCCGCAGCAGTTGACATGCAGCTGGCGCAAACCACTCTCGACCCCGCCACCGGCGAAGCAACCGTCTACGTATTCGCTGCCACCGACAATCAGCCAGGGTTTATCGTGGCAGCCGCCAACGACGCTTACCCTCACGCCCTCCTGGGCTATAGCGACGAGTCGCTTTTCGACGCTACCAACGTATCGCCCGACTTCCAATGGTGGCTCAACACCATGGGTAAAGCCGTGGCTCAGTCAGAGACCGTTCAGCCCAAGGGCTTCACTGTAAGAAGAGCTGCCAAGGATGACATCGCTCCCATCGTCAAGACCAAGTGGAACCAATCGGCTCCTTACAACAATATGTGCCCCATCGTCAGCGGACAGCGCTCGGTGACCGGCTGCGTGGCTACCGCCATGGCGCAGTTGATGAACGTGTGGGCATGGCCCAAGCAGGCTCAGGGTGGCTCAATGACACTCCAGGGCGTTACCGTCAACTTCAATGAGAGCGTATACGACTGGGCCAACATGAAGAATACTTACAGCACCTACACCCAGGCTCAGGCCGATGCCGTGGCCAAGCTGATGCTCGATTGCGGATTTGCCTGCAATATGAACTACAGCCCCACCGGTTCAGGCGCCAGCGACTTCATAGCCGCCCAGGGTATGGTGAAATATTTCAACTACGACAAGCACCTGCAGTACATACAGCGCGACTGGTTCAGCGACAGCGAATGGGCCGACGTGATCTACAAGGAGCTTCAGGAAGGTCGCCCCGTGATGATATGCGGTAACGACGGCACCGTAGGCCACGCATTTGTGTGCTCAGGCTTCCAGATGCAACGCGGCACCGAGCTGTTCCACATCAACTGGGGCTGGGGTGGTTACTGCGACGGCTACTTCCTGATCACCGACCTCGACCCCGATGGCAGCGGTATCGGTGGTGGCTCGGGCGACGCCGGCTATAACCGCGGTAACACCGCCATCATCGGCATCCAGGACCCTGTAGAGGGGCATGAGCTCATCCCCACAATGTACTGTGGCGACGTATTCGCTGCCGGCCGCACCAAGTACGACCGTACAGGCACTACCCTCGTGAGCTTCCCCACCACCATCTACTCAGTGTCGATGGGCGATCTCAGCATCGTATTGGGCCTCAAGCTCGTATCGGCCGACGGCACCACCCGATATATCGACGTAAGGCACTATAACCTTGCTACCGGCTACGGTTTTGTGGGCTTCGATGTGCCATCAATGCTTTTCCCTGTAGGCTCTTACGACATTTACCCCGTATGCTCTACCGAGAAGGAGTACTCTCAAGGCATCTGGTATCCGGTATATACCCAGAATGGCACAATGGGCTACACCCACTTCGATGTGACTGAGAATGCCATCACAGTCACCGGCGACCAGCCCACCCCCGAATTCAACATCTCTTTCTATGAAGTATCGCCCGAAGGCACATGGTATCGCGGCACCACCTACGATGTGACATTGTTGATGCGGTCTAACGTTGAATACACCGGCGACGTGTCCATGATACTCTATAAGAACAATATGCTCTACGAAATGAGCGACCTTAAGACGATTTCACTCCCCGATCCCTCACAGGCGTATACAGCTACATGGACAATCACTATCCCCAATGACATCGATCTGGGCCGTTACACCCTGGGCCTTGCCACCGAGCAGGACAACATAGTATATCCCATCGAGGGGGCATCTACAACCATTGATGTGATTGAAGATCCATCGAAGGGTGTGGCCAACGTCACCAATGTGCTCTTCGTGGGCTCATCGTCACGTGGCACCGTGCTGTCGCGTCCGGCATCAATGGACTTCAACAATGAGATAAAAGTGGGATTGTCATGCACAGCAGGCACCTGGAACGAAACCCTCACTGGCTTACTGCTCGACGTTAATTCAGGCGCAATAATGGGTCAGACCACCTCAGTGCCCTTGGTACTCAACGAGGGTGAGTCAATATCGCAGGCGCTCAATGTCGATGCCGAACTGGGCAAGTCGCTCCATGCAGGCACCACCTACCAGTTCGTGCCGTTCGCCGTCAACCGCGGTAACATACCGATGGCCAACAACTACTACGTGAAATTCACTGGCAAGCTCTCAGGCGTTGAAATGGTTAATCCCGACGACGATGCATCAGCCCCTGTGGAGTACTACAACCTACAGGGTATCCGCATCAGCAATCCCCAGGACGGCCAGATGTTAATCCGCCGCCAGGGCTCTACAGCATCGAAGGTACGCTTCTGATAGCTGAAACATCATAAAATAGCAGGGGCTGCACCAATCGGGGCAGCCCCTGTGCTGTATTGCGGTGAGCGACATCAATTGTCGCGCGCCATGAACTCATCTACGGGTATTGATTCGTCGGGCTCCTCCTGGCCGAATTTAAGCATGTTCTCGCGGCGCTGACGGGCGTCGAGGTATTCTCCCTCCACCGCCTTGATTGCGTCGCGCTGAGCGGCATTAAATGCGGTTTCTGCGGGTATGCTTGCCAAGTCGATGCTGATGCCGTCGGCAATATGCTCTATTTCCTTCTCGCTGTTGGCTTTGGCGAGCTTATTGATGGCGTTGCGGTATATGCCTATGACCTTGTCGGTAGCCTCTTTGGCGGCGTCGACTTGCTGGGGAGTTTCTTTCACTGTGTCGAGGTTGTCACCCTTTACGGTGTTGACCTTGGGAGCCGACGAGGAGTCGGAGCTGACTATTTTGCTGATTTTGTCGCACGACGATAGCGATGAGAGCGCAACCATCGCCGCTGCGGCGATAAGTGACTTTTTCATAATAGGGTGGGAGCTAAATGATGTTGCCGAAGCACGACATCAGCGAGTAGGATATCGACATGTATATCACCATGCCTATGATGTCGTTGGTGATGGATATGAACGGGCCGGTGGCGAGAGCGGGGTCGATTTTGAATCGCTCAAGGGTCAAGGGCACGAATGTGCCGAACACCGAGGCGAATATCACCACCGCGAATAGCGACAGCGACACGGCGATGGTGGTGGCCTGCCATGGACCCAGAGTGAATGCCGTGTAGAAGAATACCAGCAGAGATATGATCACGGCGTTGAGTAGACCCACGCTGAGTTCCTTGAATATCTGCCGCACAGAATTTTTCACGTCGAGTGAGCCGTTGGCA
>CAMWOD010000071.1 GCA_947175715.1 uncultured Porphyromonadaceae bacterium | reverse complement strand
GTCGGGTACTGTTGTGATTCCGTTAATTTATGACGATGACGATACATTTGGATTCAGCGAAGGATTGGCTGCTGTTAAAAAAGATGGAAAATCTGGCTTTATTGATAAGTCGGGTAGCGTTGTCATTCCTTTCATATATGACAATGCCTATAATTTCAGTGAAGACTGGGCTGCTGTTCAAAAAGATGGGAGCTACGGATTTATCGATCATTCGGGTAAAGTTGTGCTTCCATTCATATACGATGATGTCAAACATGTAGGTTTTTTCCTTGGATATGCTAGGGTCAGCAAAGATGGCGAAGAGTTTACTATTAAAAAGTCGGGTAAACGAGTAGAGTAAAAAATTTCCCAGACCGATAGGTTCGATGCCCAGTTTCTAATGACTTCGTCGCGCTGCGACTCCGCACCCCATTTCCTGCTGACGCGAATAATCGCGTCCCTACCTTACGTCCCACAACCTCACAACCTCCCAACCTTTCAGCCTTTCAACCTCATCAACCCCTACAGAGCAGAGATGGTGAGCATGTCGTAGGCCAGGTGAACGCCGGCGGGGAGGGCGGGCTCGATGTCGAGATAGCGCCCCATCTGGTGCGATAGATGGGTGAGATAAGTGACTCGTGGCTGCAGACGTTCCACTACTTCGAGCGCCTCGGGGAGTGAGAAGTGCGACATGTGAGGCTCGTGGCGAAGGGCGTTGAGCACAAGTGTGTCGAGTCCTTTAAGCTGTTGCATTGTAGCCTCGCTGAGGTGATTGGCGTCGGTGATATATGCTGTATCGCCTATGCGGTAGCCCAAAATCGACAGCTTGTAATGGTCGACATGCAGCGGCAGTATCTCCACCCCTTTTACTGTGAAAGGTTTTTGAGCCTCGATATTGTGCAACTGGAAATGTGGTACTCCGGGATATGGATTCTGGACAAAGCAATAAGGCACACACTCGCGCAGATCGCTGGCTACATTTTCCTGGCAATATATCGGAAATCCATCGTGGGTGCAGTAAGGACGCAGGTCGTCGACACCACCCACATGGTCGTAGTGCTGGTGAGTGATGAGCAGGGCGTCGAGCCGTGGCGAGCCGATGCGTAGCATCTGTGTACGGAAGTCTGGGCCACAGTCGATAAGAAGTGAGCAGTCGTCGACCTCACACAGCACAGATGCGCGTAAGCGGTGGTCGCGGGAGTCGAGTGAGCGGCAAGTTGAGCAATTGCAGCGTATTTGTGGCACGCCGGTTGATGTGCCTGTGCCGAGAAATGTGATTTTCATTTGCGATATTGTCGTAGCAGTCCGTCTTGAAATATTAGGTAACGACCGTCGTCGTAGATCCACTGTTCGGTGACGCCGCCATAGCCTGGTAGTGTGTCGATTGACTTTGGCGAACCAAGCGACAATCGGCACTCCTCGCGCGTCATGTCTTCGGTGATTTCGCCGTTGATTATCATAGTCCAGTGCTGAGGAGTAATCCCCTTGTAGCGTAGAGCCGGGTCGGTAAAGGAGAAGATTGAGTCGAAATTGCGCATAGAGCTGCGGTCGGATCCTACCGACATGAAAGCGCCACGTATGTTGCCGTCGGGGTCGATGAAGTTGACTCGCAGTGGATAAATGTCGTTGCCAGCAGTGACAGAGGTGACACGGACGGGCACGAATTTTTTCCCGGTGTAGGGCTGCCCCTCCTGGTCGAGCCACAGTCGCGACACAATATAGTATGTGTTCCCCCGCATCAGCGAGTCGACACGAGCCACCACATCGAGGTCGATGGTGTAGGGTATGCTGAGGCGTCGGCTCGATAGTGAGTCAGCCGGCTGATCTATGCGATAGTCGTATCTGTAACCATGTGAGTCAGTGAAATTGAGCACGGTTACTGCATTGCCCGTGATGCCCGGCGCTTGAGCTGCCCCCTCGAGTGTGAGAGTGTCGCCAACGGCAATCTCATAGTCGGCAGGCGCGTTGGTCGACATCATGAGCCTCACCTTCGGCCCCGAGACATACCACTGTTTTCCGCTGCGCCATGCGCCCATCGGATCGGCAGCGATGTGCGACAGAAACCGCTCCTCGTCGGTGGTGGTGACACGCTGCCTGCGCATGTCCTTGTCGGTGATTTTCGGTGTACTCTCCACACCGGTGAAACAGCCGGTGAGGATGAACGCCAGGAATAGAACTATCGACGCAAGTCTGATCATAACTTACTTGGTGGTTGGTGCCAACCCCATGTTGTAGAGTATGAAGGCATAGATGTCGGCATACTCATCGAGTACCTTGGATATGGGCTTACCTCCGCCGTGGCCGGCCTTAGAGTCGATGCGTATCAGTTTGGGAGCGTCGCCAGTGTCGCTTGCCTGCAGGGTAGCTGCGTATTTGAATGAGTGGGCGGGCACTACACGGTCGTCGTGGTCGGCTGTGGTGACGAGGATGGCAGGGTAGGGGGTGCCATCATTTTTAATATTGTGTATTGGTGAGTAGGCAAGCAGATATTGGGCCATCTCGGGAGAGTCGGCGCTGGTGCCGTAGTCGGGAGCCCAGTTCCAACCGATAGTAAAGAGGTGATAGCGCATCATATCCATCACACCTACCTGAGGTATGGCTACGCGGAATAGATCGGGGCGCATGTTGGTGGAAGCTCCAACGAGGAGGCCTCCGTTCGACCCGCCCACGATGGCTATTTTCTCGGGATTGGTGTACCCTTGGGCTATAAGATATTCTGCTGCAGCGATGAAGTCGTTAAATACGTTGAGTTTGTTGAGCTTCGTTCCGGCTTCGTGCCACTCCTCGCCGTATTCACCACCACCACGCAGGTTGGTCTGAGCATAGATACCGCCATTTTCGAGCCAGAATATACGTGAAGCAGAGAAGCCCGGATTCAGATTGATGTTGAAGCCGCCGTAACCGTATAGGTACACAGGATTTTGACCGTCGCGTTTCAGCCCTTTCTTGTAAGTAAGGTACATCGGTATCTTGGTGCCGTCGGCCGAGGGGTAGAACACTTGCTCGGTAACGTAGTCGTCGGGGTTGAAGCCATTTACATCGGCAGTGCGTATCAGCGTGCTCTCGTTGGTGGCCATGTCGTAGCTGAAAGCTGACGATGGGTATACGAATGAGTTGAAGCTGTAAAATACCTCGTCGTGCTTGCTGTCGCTTGAGAAGCCAGCGGTGCCGAATGTTGGGAATTTGATTTCGTGGATCATCTTACCATTCTTGTCATAAAGATAAGAATGAGTCGAAGCATCCTCGTTGTAGCTTACTATGAGATTCTTGCCGGCAAATTGTGCACCGGTGAGCACAGATTTTCCTTCGGGAATCAATTCAGTCCACTCAGTGGGGTTGTCGAGGGTGGTAGTGACAAGTCGGTAGCGGGGAGCATCCTTAGCGGTAGTCATATATATCACACCGTCGATTACGTCAACCGGCGAAACTTCGTCGTTCTGAGTTGGCTCGATTACCACCCACTCGGCGTTTTCATCCTTGAGGCTCTTGGCTTTTAATGAGTTACCTTTACCATTGCCGCTACCGTAGAGCAGTATCATCGACTCATCTTCGGGCACCCACACCGAGTGGAAATATAGTGGGTGCTCGGGGTCGCTGTACACGAGCTTATCCTCTGATTGCTGAGTGCCGAGGCGATGGTAGTACACGCGGTGGTTTTCGTTGGCGTTGGAAAATTCCTTTCCAGCCTCCGGGCGGTCGTAAGCGCTGTAATAGAAACCGTCGCCATGCCATGCCGCGCCGGTGAACTTTGTCCATTCGATATGGTCGGGGAGGAGTTGCTTGGTTTCGACATCCATTACATAAATTTCGGTCCAGTCCGAACCGCTGCGCGATATGATATAAGCCACATATCGGCCATCGTTGCTCATCGACACGGCTTGCAACGCTACTGTGCCGTCGTCGCTGAGCGTATTGGGGTCGAGAAATACTTCCGCTTCGCTGTCGTTCAACGCATTTTTGCGGTAAAGCACCGATTGGTTGCGCAGGCCGTCGTTCTCGTAATAATAGTAACGGCCATCTTTCTCCTTTGAGGGGAGTCCTGTTTTACGGTAATTGTTGAGCTGAGTCAGGCGCTCTTTTATGGCGTTGCGGTATGGTATTTGTGACAGATAGTCGGCTGTGAGGCGGTTTTCGGCCTCCACCCATGCAGCGGTGGCTGCTGCGGTGTCGTTTTCCAACGGACGGTAGGGATCGGCAACCTTGGTGCCGAAATATTCGTCGACTGTCGTCGATGTGGGGGCGTCGGGATATTGTAGCTGTTTTGCCTCGGTGTTGCAAGTGAGTGTTGTGACCATTGCTATGGTGAGTGCTATGGGTTTCATCTTTATAATGGAGTTATAGTTTGTCAATTTCATTCATCCACGCCGCGGCCGATGCGTCAGATGGCATGCGCCAGTCACCTCTTGGCGATAGACACACGCATCCTACCTTGGGCCCGTCGGGCAGACATGAGCGCTTGAACTGCTGTGAGAAGAAGCGGCTGAAGAATATGCGTAGCCAATGCTTGATAGTGGTATTGTCATATTCACCCTCGAATGCCTGGCAGGCAAGCGTATAGATGCGTCGGGGTGAGAAGCCGTATCGCAGCGTGTAGTACAGGAAGAAGTCGTGCAGTTGATATGGCCCCACGAGGTCCTCGGTTTTCTGCTTTATTTTGCCATCGGATGTGGCGGGGATAAGCTCGGGGCTAATCGGGGTGTCGATAATGTCTTCAAGAGCGCGGCGTTCGGTCGAGTCGTCGCAGTGGTGGGCAAACCAACGCACCAGGTATCTGACCAGTGTCTTGGGCACACCGGCGTTGACACCGTACATCGACATGTGGTCGCCATTGTAGGTAGCCCATCCGAGAGCCAGCTCCGAGAGGTCGCCGGTGCCGAGCACCATGCCGCCAGTCTGGTTGGCGATATCCATTAATATCTGAGTGCGCTCACGGGCCTGGGAGTTCTCGTAAGTCACATCTTGCACCGATGGGTCGTGCCCTATGTCGCGGAAGTGAAGGTTGACAGCGTCGGCAATCGGAACTTCGCGTATTGTGATACCGAGTGATTGCATCAATGTCAATGCATTTGTGTAGGTGCGGTCGGTTGTGCCAAATCCGGGCATTGTCACGCCGATGATGCCTTTCCGGTCGAGTGCCAGTTTGTCGAATGTATATACGGCCACAAGAAGAGCCAATGTGGAGTCAAGGCCACCCGATATACCTATAGTGAGCGACTTGCAATTGGTCACAGTGAGTCGCTTGGCCAAGCCCGAGCACTGTATGTTGATGATTTCAGAGCAACGTTGGTCAATATGCTCGTCGGTGGAGGGTACAAACGGTGTGCGGGCTATGGGGTGAAGTATCTTGCCGATTGGCTGCTCTGTGGGGAGTGGGAGTGAGATCACGGAGTAGGGGTGATCGACTTCACGGCGTGCACAGTCGCTGAATGTGGTGATGTGCATGCGGTCGCGTCGCAGGGCCATTATATCAATGTCGGCCAGTACCATCTGTGTATCCCACTGCCAGCGGTCGTTGACGGCGAGAATGTTGCCATTTTCTGCGATGATGCACTTGCCGTCGTACACCAGGTCGGTCGACGATTCACCCCATCCCGCTCCGGCATACACGTAGCCGCCGATGTTTCGGGCCGATTGATTGGCGATAAGTGAAGTGAGGTAATCATATTTGCCTATCACATCGTCGGATGCCGACAGATTGACCACAATGTCGGCGCCAGCCAATGATGCGCGGCATGAGGGGGGGATTGGAGCCCACAGGTCCTCGCAAATTTCCACACCCACTTTTACACCATCGATTTCAGCGAGCAAAGGGGTGGTGTCGCCCTGGGGCCACCAACGCTTTTCGTAAAACTCGTTGTAGTTGGGTATGTATGTTTTGGTCCATGGCCCGGCCACTTCGCCGTTGGCAACGATGAACGCAGTATTATATAATGTGCCGTCAATCACCTTGGGGACACCTATCACCATGGCGGCAGGAATCGACAGCGATGCGCTGACGATACGCTCAAACGCTTTTTGAGCGGCCTCGAGCAGAGTCGTGTTGTGGAACAGGTCGCCGCAGGTATAAGCCGTCAACGCCAATTCGGGAAATACAATAAGGCGTGCGCCTTGAGCGGCAGCTTCCTTGGCGGCGGTGACAATTTGCAGGGTGTTATAGTCGCAATCGGCCACCTTGAGCTTGGGGCTTACGGCGGCAACTCTAAAATAACCTGCGTGAATATTGTTGTCAGTCATAGTATACTGGTTATAAACCTTATAAAAGTTGTGTAGTTTAAATC
>CAMWOD010000070.1 GCA_947175715.1 uncultured Porphyromonadaceae bacterium | reverse complement strand
CTTGTGCCCAAAAATTCGCCCCCCGCCCCCCGCTTTTGCGCCCCCCCCCCCCGGTGGCTGGCGCGCTTTGGGGGTGGGATGGGGGGGGTGGGATTCATTGGCCGCAACCACCAGCTTATAGTGCCCGATTGCGGCTCGGCGGTACTCCTTGGTGAGATATTGACCACGGCCGATATTGAGCCTGACTCGCCATGCGCATTGAGTTGCGGCGACTGCATGGCGTGTGTAAACCGCTGCCCTGGAGGAGCGTTGCTTGCCGACGGCACTTTCGATGCCCGCCGCTGTCTGTCGTACCTCACTATCGAGTATCGTGGGGAAATTGACGACAGCATCGACCTGCATGGACGCATCTATGGGTGCGACGAGTGTCAGTTGTGCTGCCCGCACAATCATCATGACTCTTGCCCTGAGCCGCTTGCCGAGCTCGCCCCGCGCCCCGAGGTAGCGCGTCTCACTGCCACTGATGTCATAGCCATGGACCACGACAAATATTGCGCCACATTCCGCCGTAGCGCCATACGCCGCGCCAAGCTCCCCCAGCTGCACCGCAACGCCACCCATGTTCCGACGAAGCGACACTGATTGTTAAAATGTGTGATGAAGTTGTGGCAAATCGAAAAAAGTGTTACTTTTGGGGGTTAATTGGACGAGAAATCAAGAAACTAAATGGCATAATGCCATGAAAAAACGAAAAACATAGTTAATAGCCAATTATTCAATACATTATAAAAACAACCAACCAATCATGAGAATCAAGCTGTTCTTATTGCTTATGCTGGCGGCTATGTTGCCTGCATTGGCTCAGACTGCCTCTGTGACAGGCCGCGTGGTTGACGCCGATACCGGCAATCCCATTGCCGGGGCCACCGTCACACTAAGTTCGGGGGCTACAGTCACCACAGGACCTACCGGCGACTTCAGCATCTCAAACGTTAAGCCGGGTGAGACCATGCTCAGCGTCGAGGCTCAAGGCTATGCCATGGCCGGACGTCAGGTGCTGCTTTACGACAATCAGAGTGTTGCCGCCGGCACCATCAAAGTGTATTCAGAGTTTCAAAACGGCGACTACTACGAAGATCACGCCGACATGCTCTTTGATGAGGCTATCATGGAAGACGAGGAGGGCAACTCCCAGACCATCTCGGCCCTCACAGGCGCCGCCGATGACGTGTACTACTCGTTGGCAAGCTACAACTTCGGCCCGATGTACTTCCGCTACCGCGGCTACGACAGCCAGTATCAGCAGGTTTATCTCAATGGTATGAGCTTCAACGACGTGATACGCGGCCGATTCAACTTCTCTACCCTCATGGGTATGACCAGCCGCGCATTCCGCAATAAGACAACGACACTTGGCATGTCGGCAGCCGACTTCGGCTTCGGCGGCATCGGTGGAGCCATCAACTACAACACTCAGGCTTCGAGCTACGCTCCCGGCTTCTACGGCACCGCCAGCTACACCAACTCCAACTATATGCTCCGCGCCATGGCCATCTATTCAACCGGCTTGATGAAGAACGGTTGGGCTGTGACCGTGTCGGGTATAGGCCGCTGGGCCGACGAGGGTGTGATCGAAGGTACATTCTACAACTCCTTTGGTCTCTTCGCCGCCGCCGAGAAGGTGTTTAACCCCAATCACTCACTGGCGATCACCGCATTCGGCGGTCCTACACAGCGCGCTACATCAACCGCCACCTACCAGGAGGCTTACGACCTGATGGGTTCTAACCTCTACAACCCCAACTGGGGATGGCAGGATGGCAAGAAGCGCTCGGCGCGTATCACCGACTCGTTTGACCCAACCCTGATGCTCAACTGGCTGTATAAGACCGACAAGACCCAGGTTAACACCGGCGCAGCCGTGCGTTGGGTCAACTACTCGTCGGCCGCCCTCAACTGGCGCTTTGCCAACGACCCCAACCCCACTTACTACCGTAATCTCCCCTCTTTCTGGTATGATATACAGGACAACCCCTCGATGGGCGACTACTATCTCCAGCAGTGGAAGACCAATCCTCAGATGAGCCAACTCAACTGGGACGCAATGTACCAGACCAACTACCTCACCAACGAGCGTAACAAGACACTGGCTTACGACGACCAGATGGGAGCCAACTACATCCAGGAGAAGCGCCACTCCAACCAGTTTAACTTCATGCTCAACTCATACTTCAACCATCGACTCAACGACCAGATGTCGGTTCAGGGTGGTGTGAGCGGCAACTTCACCCGCGGACACTGGTATAAGTCAATCCGCGACCTGCTCGGTGGTGAGTACTGGCTCGATGTCGATCCATTCTCCGACCGTGAAGTCACCCTCGACCCCATGTTGCTCCAGAACGACCTCGACAACCCCAACCGTCGTGTAGGTGAAGGTGACACATTCGGCTACAACTACTATATCAACGCATATAAGCTGCAGGCCTGGGTGCAGAACGTAATCAACCTGCCCCACTGGGACATCAACTATGGCATGCAGATAGGTTACACCCAGTATCAGCGCGACGGTAAGATGCGCAACGGCCGCTCACCCCTCAACTCGCTCGGCAAAGGCTTGAAGCACAAATTTGACGAAGGTGGCATCAAGATTGGCGCCGTTTACAAGATCGATGGCCGCAACTTCATCCAGGGTCACGCCGAGTATACCAATCTTGCTCCGCTGGTCGACAACATCTATATTTCACCCCGCATCAAGGATGACGCCGTGGCCAACGCCAAAACCGAGCGCATCTTGTCGGCCGATCTCGGCTACGGCTGGAACTACCGCCGTTTCCGTGGAGCCATCAACGCATTCTACACTCAGATGGAGAATGTCACCGAGCGCTCTTCATTCTACGACGACCGTTATTCATCGTTCACCAACTACGTGCTCACCGGTGTGAAGAAAGTATACAAAGGAGTGGAGCTTGGTGCCGCTTACAAGATTACTCCCTCGGTAACTGCCGAGCTTGCCGCTACCTACGCTCGCTTCCAGTACAAGAACAATCCTCAGGGTACACGCTCGTTTGAGTCGGGTATGTATGCCGATACCACCCAGACCGTTTACCTCAAGAACTACTATGTAGGCTCAACTCCCCAGTATGCTGCCAACGTAGGTATCGACTGGGCAGCTCCCAAAAACTGGTACTTCAACGTCAACTGCACATGGCAGGGTGACTCTTACGTCAACCTCTCGCCCGTATACCATGAGGTACTGCCCGATCTCTACGGTATGTGGCCTGGCGCCGAGGTGGCTCCCGATCCCGAAAAGTGGCTCGAGGACAAAACCCGCGAACTCGCCACACAGGATAAGCTTAAGAACGCTTTCACTGTCAACCTGTCGATCGGCAAGACACTTTACATCAACCGCAAGGTGACCCTCAACTTCAATCTCAGCGTCAACAACCTCCTAAACAACAAGGACGTGGTGACCTGGGCTTATCAGCAGGGTCGTGTCGACACCGACAACTATTCGCGCTCACGCTGGCCCAACCGCTACTCTTACGCACAGGGCACACGAGTATTCTTCAACGTAGGTGTGCGCTTCTAATCATCAACTCATCAACATCAACTACACTCTAATGAAACACAAAATATTATACATGGCAGCGATGCTGGGGATGGTAGCCTTCACCGCTTGTGACGACGACTGGGAGACTCCCCCCACCGGCTGGCCCACATTGCCCGCCGGCATAGAGGCCAACGAGAACCTCGCTGATTTCAAAGAGACTTTCTGGTCGGAAGCCAACACGCCCTTCACCATCGGCGACAACGATGAAGGTGAGCATTACATCATCGAGGGACGCGTGGTGAGCGACGACCGCTACTCCAATATCTATAAGAATCTCATCATCCAGGCCGAGGATGGCACCGGTCTTACATTCGCTGTCAACAACTCCAGCCTGTATAAGACCTATCTCTACGGACAGAAGGTGGTGATTGACCTCACAGGCCTCGATCTTGGCTACTACTCCGGATTGCTGCAGGTAGGTCAGATCAGCGGCACATCAATGAGCTTTGCCGCCGAGGATTTCTTCAACGAGCACGCATATCCCGTAGGCTTGCCCGAGCCCGAGAAGGTAGTGGCTACCACCGCTACACTCGAGGAGCTGCAGGCTGCCCTCAGCGATGAGAATCAGAAGCGCTACTGGATGAGCCGCTATGTCACTATCGAAGATGTGACTTTCGTAGGCGCTGGCTTGCTCACCTTCGCCGACGCTCCATCGGTAGGGTCAGGTACAAACCGCTACATTCGCAACGAGAATGGACGCACACTGCTGGTACGTAACTCTACCCGCGCCACATTCCAGGACGTGACCATGCCCGTTGGCACAGGCTCGGTGTCGGGTATTCTCAGCTACTATAACAACGACTGGCAGCTGCTTATCAACGACACGGCCGATTGCAAGGGCTTCCGCTGGATCGATGCCGGAGCAACTGAGCCCACCATGGTGGCCAATACAACCATCAAGGAGTTCAAGCAGATGTACTGGAGCGATGAGCGCAATAGCGCTGAGCTCGTAGGCACCAACGAAGATGGTGAGGATATAATCGTGGCAGGTACGGTGATCAGCTCGGATGAGTCGGGCAACATCTACAAGAACCTTGTGATACGCGACGAATCGGGCGAGGCCATGACTCTGGCTATCAACGCTACCGCACTCTACACCACATTCCCCCAGGGACAGGAGATAGTGCTCAAACTCACCGGCCTCTACGCTGGTATGTACAACAACCTCTTCCAGGTAGGTGGTCTCGGCTCATACAACGGCGCGCCCTCAATGACATTCATGGAGGCGAGCGACTTCATGTCGAACGTAGAGCTTGACGGCACCCCCGATGCCGCAAGCGTCGTACCTGTTGATGCCACTATCGAGGCCATCAACGACGCCAACACCAGCGCAGGTAAGAAGCAGTGGCAGTCGCAGCTCGTCACATTCAAGGGTGTGAAGTGGCAAGGTGGCGGTGAGATGCCCTATGTGCAGGGTGGCGCTAACACCAACCGTTACATCCTCGACTCAGAGGGCAACTCGCTGCTGGTACGCAATTCGGCTTACGCCGACTTCGCCAACGAGACAATGCCCGCCGGCACCGGCAATGTCACCGGTATCCTCAGCTACTACGGCACCGACTGGCAGCTGCTCCTCATCAGCTCTAAATCGTCGGCCGACTTCAAATAACTCAAAAACGTAAACGTAAATAAGTGATGAAATCATTCATAAAATATGTGGCAGCCCTGCTGGTGGGTGCTGTGGGTTTGACAAGCTGTCAGGACGATGTTGATGCTCCCTCGATGGTAGTGCCTGAAGCTACTCTTACCCCCAACGCCACAATCGCGCAGGTAAAGGAACTCTACTATCAGAGTGCTGTGAACTATATCGACACCATCGGCATGTTTGACGATGAGATGGTGGCCAAATACTACGAGAAGCTAAATATCAATGGCGTGGCTCCCGACGGGTCGATTGACCTGACCAAGATCAAGGAACTCTTCCCCAACTATGAGCAGCTCAAAGGGCAGCACATCGTGGTGAAGGGCCGCGTATGCTCGTCGGACAAAGAGGGCAACGTGTTCCGTAAGATCGTGATTCAAGATGGCACCGCCGCTCTTCCCATCTCAATATATTCTTACAACAACTACCTCACCTACCGTATGGGCCAGGAGGTGGTGATTGACCTCACCGACATGTTTATCGGAGCCTACGCAGGTTCGATGCAGCTGGGATGGCCTTCGAAATACCTTGATGGCTGGCAGGCGTCGTTCCTCCCTCCGGTATTCTTCCAGGAGCACACCGAACTCAACGGTCTACCCGACATAAATAAGGTTGACACACTGCAGATCTACTCATTCAGCCAGCTTGGTACCAACCAGGCCGATATGATACGCCTTGTAGGTCGCCTTGTGAAGTTCAACAATGTGAAGTTCACCACCCCCGGCGTTGCTCTGGCAACCTATCATGAGACAGTGAACCTTGACCTCGTTGACTCTGAGGGTCAGACCGGCAATGTGGTAGTGCGTACTTCGGGCTACTGCTCATTCTGGAACATGATAGCTCCATCAAGCGCTTGCGACGTGGTTGGTATACTCGACTATTATACTTCGGGCTCGACCGGCACATGGCAGCTCATACTCAACGATGGCAACGGCATAATGAACGTAGGCGAGCCCACATTGCCTCCCGGCACACGAGATAATCCCTACATGGCTGGCGACGTGGCCGAGCTCGTAGCTATGGGCTCAACTGGCAGTGGCTGGATGATGGGTTACATCGTGGGTACTGTAGCTCCCGGTATCGACAACGAGTATCCAG
>CAMWOD010000069.1 GCA_947175715.1 uncultured Porphyromonadaceae bacterium | reverse complement strand
GGCCGTAGGTTGAGTTGAAAAGCTCCACCCAAGCATTATGCTCGCCGAAATCGTCGACCATGCTGGTATCATTTGCCACCATAACCTCATTGATGCGAAGACCACGGCGACCTTGAGCGTAACTGCTTGCCGCGCAGCCGAGCAAAGCGATTATGATTATTAATAGTCCTTTCTTCATTGTAGTTGCGATTGAAGATTACAGGGGTATGTTACCGTGCTTCTTAGCGGGGTTGACCACCTTCTTAGTGGCAAGCTGCTGAAGGGCGCGGATGATACGGAAACGTGTGTTGCGGGGCTCGATAACGTCGTCGATATAGCCATATTTGGCAGCGTTATAGGGGTTGCAGAAGAGTTTGTTGTATTCTGCCTCCTTCTCGGCCAGCACAGCCTTGGGATCCTCGGCAGCCTTAGCTTCCTTGGCATAGAGCACTTCTACGGCACCTGCGCCACCCATTACGGCGATCTCGGCTGTAGGCCATGCATAGTTCATGTCGCCACGCAGCTGCTTGCAGCTCATCACGATGTGCGAACCACCGTAGCTCTTGCGTAGTGTCACAGTTACCTTGGGCACAGTAGCCTCGCCGAATGCGTAGAGCAGCTTGGCACCGTGGAGTATGACACCGTTGTATTCCTGACCTGTACCTGGAAGGAATCCGGGCACATCGACGAGTGTTACCAAGGGTATGTTGAATGCGTCGCAGAAACGAACGAAGCGAGCGGCCTTGCGCGATGCGTTGCTGTCGAGCACACCGGCCAGATATTTGGGCTGGTTGGCCACGATACCCACGGCCTGACCATTGAAGCGGGCAAAACCTACGATGATGTTTTTGGCGTACTCACGCTGCACTTCGAGGAACTCGCCATTGTCGATAATAGCGCCGATCACCTCGTACATGTCGTAGGGACGGTTGGCCGAGTCGGGTATGATTTCGTTGAGTGAATCTTCCAGACGATCGATGGGGTCGGTACACTCCATCACCGGAGGCTCCTCAAGATTGTTCTGAGGTATATAGCTGAAGAGCTTGCGGATGGTCATGAGAGTCTCCTCACCGTCCTCGCAAGCGAAGTGAGCCACACCACTCTTCTGAGCGTGCACCTCAGCGCCACCGAGCTGATCCTGGGTAACATCCTCGCCGGTAACAGTCTTTACTACCTTCGGACCAGTGAGGAACATGTATGAGATACCCTTGGTCATGATAGTGAAGTCGGTAAGCGCGGGTGAATATACAGCGCCACCGGCACATGGGCCGAGGATTGCCGAAATCTGTGGGATCACGCCCGACGCCATGATGTTGCGCTGGAAGATTTCGGAGTAACCTGCAAGTGCGTTGATACCTTCCTGGATACGCGCGCCACCCGAGTCGTTAAGACCGATCACGGGTGCACCCATCTTCATGGCCATATCCATCACTTTGCATATCTTCAAGGCCATAGTCTCGGAGAGCGAACCACCGAACACTGTGAAATCCTGTGCAAATACATATACAAGGCGGCCATCGATTGTGCCATATCCGGTGACAACGCCGTCACCCAGATAAGATTTCTTATCCTGACCGAAGTTGGTACAACGGTGACGCACGAACATATCGAGTTCTTCAAACGAACCCTCGTCGAGCAGCTGGGCTATACGCTCACGGGCGGTGTATTTACCCTTTTCGTGCTGCTTTTGGATGGCTTTTTCACCACCGCCCATTCGGGCTTCGTTACGCAGGGCAATCAGCTCCTGCACTTTTTCAAGCTGTGTACTCATCAGTGAGTTATTGATAGGTTTTTGTGATTAGTTACATTTCTTGGGGTCCTCGCACAGCTCAATGAGAGCGCCGCAGGTCGATTTGGGATGGAGGAAGGCGATATTCAAGCCCTCAGCGCCCTTACGTGGTGCCTTGTCGATGAGCTTGCAGTCTTTGCTCTCGGCCTCGGCAAGTGCGTTGGCTACGCCATCGGCCATTGCGAATGCAATGTGCTGGATGCCACCACGGCCACCGTTTTTCTCGATAAATTTGCTGATTGCGCTATCGGGCGATGTGCCTTCGAGAAGCTCGATTTTGGTTTGACCTACCTGAAAGAAGGCGGTTTTTACTTTTTGGTCGGCTACTTCTTCGATTGCGAAGCATTTAAGGCCAAGGATGTTCTCGTAGAAGGGGATTGCCTCTTCGAGGCTGGGCACTGCGATGCCCACGTGCTCAATGTGAGAAATTTTCATGATAGTTTATTTACTGTATATACAATTATTTGATTCACACTGCGTTGCGACTGCATTTAAAACACAACCGCACAACATAGGCTTTCACAGGCCTACAATTGGCTACAAATGTACACAATTTTTTGCAATCAGCAACGCATTTTTTACACCCCGCTGCAATTTCCCATCTATATCTTAAGTGTGAGTGACGCTATATATGAGCGGCCTGGCATCGGATAGTTGCGAATCACTTGGTAATGCCGGTCAGTAAGGTTATTTACTTGCAAACATGCCTTCCACTCCATGTTGCCTATGTTGATGACTCTGCTCAGCGAAGCGTCAACCACCAACCACGGAGCGAGGTAGTTGTCATCGGAATTTTCACGACTGCTCCACCGGACACCCGTGTACACTCCGGCGAGATTAAGCTCCCACTTGCGCCACGACGGCATCAGGGCCACTGAGAATGAATGCCTCGGTATGTAGGGTATCTGATTACGATAATACGAAGTTGCGGGATTGGTCATATCCACCGCATACTCGTATGTATACGTGGCTCGCATGGTGTAGTCGACACTGCCAGCCGCACCCGAAGCCTGCGCCGTGAGCTCAGCACCCCAAACATCGACCTTGCCAAGATTCATCATAGTCCATCGAAACTGCTGTCCTGCGGGGTAAGCTACTATCTTGTCGTCGATACGATTGTAGTAGCCACTGATGCTGCAGCTCGCGTCGTGAACAGCCGGACACTCCAATCTTGCCGATATGTCGCTTCCCACATTCAGCTGTGTTGCCATCTCGGGGCGCAACGCTCGGTTGCCGACATCGGTGAAATAAAGCTCATTGAAAGTGGGCATCCTGAACGAACGCTTACCGAAAGCCGATACCCGCCAGTCAATAGCACTAATTGGCCGCCATGCTACGAACACCGATGGCGTAAGCCGTGTGATATCGTGGTTGGCGCGAGCGAGCGTGGTATACCCCATGTAATTGTCGTGTATATAGTTGAGTAGCAGGCTGGCCTGCATATCCACCGCCCCTACGGTAAGCGCCGTCGACAGGGCATCGAGCGATGTGATGCGCCGTGGACGCGCAAATCTCGGCATGTCGCTCGACATTGTGTTCCAACCGAGGTCGGTGGCAAGCGATACATCCCATCGGCGTGTGATGCGATAGAGATGAGTCACCGATCCATAGCACTGTCGCTGGTAATAACTATTGTCGATAGGGGTCATGCGTGGATCATCACGCACGAAATGAGTATAGTCCCATGCCCATTTGGCCGAATAGCGTATCATGTAGCGACTGTTGAGAGTCCACTGCCCCGACGATTGGGCCATAGCCGACTTATCCCACTGCCGCTCTCGTGTACCAAACACGTTGTTGACTATCGCCCCAGGTATCCCCCTTGAGCTGTCATAATAATACAGTTTTGCCGAATAAGTGCCACGGTCGGTCGAGCCATACAGATTGATGTCGGCCCTGACTGCTGATACATGCCCTCCGGTGCGCGTGGCCGTGGTATCATAAAGCAGCGAGCCGTCGGGAGCGTGGCGGCTTATACGAAATTTATATTTTCCGTTGGCGTAGGTATATCCCGCCGATGCCGAGAGGGTGAGCCGGGTCGACAGTCGGTAATCGGCTACTATGTCGGGACTGACGAGGCCAAAGCTCCCGCCGCGCAATCGCAGCCTCAGATTGTAGTCTTTGTCGGGAGAAAATTTGGGGCGGCGGGTGGTGATGTAAATTGTGCCACCCGAGGAGAAATCCCTGGCTGTCTGAAATATAGAGCTGCGGTTGCCGTTGTACAGCTCTATGCGATCGACATTGTCGAGCGAAAGGCGCCCCAGGTCAACCTGCCCATTCTGCGCATTGTCGATAGTCAATCCATCGTACACCACACCAACATGTTGCGAGCCCATGCCTCGTATATTCACACATTTTATTCCCCCCACTCCACCGTAATCCTTGATCTGCACTCCTCCCAAATGGCGCACGGCATCGGCTACCGAGCTGGAGTTGAGACGTTGAAGCGTCTCAGGCGATAGACGTTGAGGCTCCACCACCTGATAGCGGGTGCGGTCGGTCACCACCACCTCGCTTAGCCGCAAATCCATGGTGTCTAATCGCTCCACGGCGCCATCGGCTGCATTTCCCTTAAGCGATACAGTCAGCATCACAGCAGCGATTAATGCTATTTTCAACGTCGTTATCATACTTCGAACCGCAAAAGTAATCATTTTATTGCTATATTCGCGGTATGAACATCTTTAAAACAATCTCCGCACTGGCTGCAGTCGCAGCTATGGCTTTAAGCCTCAACAATGTATCGGCACAAACCTCATTGGCCGACTCTACTCTCGACCCGCTCAACAAGCGATATATGGACACGGCTGCCCGTGCCGACTCAGCCATCAAGGCCCGCGACTGGCAAATGGCAGAATCGCTGCTACAGGAGGCAATGGACCTTAAGCCAGGCGACCCCTCCAACGTGCTGTTGATGTCAAATCTCGGCATCGTGCGCCAGCAGACGGGCAACTATCAAGGCGCTCTCGACGCCCTGTCGGCTGCCAACGTCCTTGCGCCGGCTTCAGTTACAGTGCTCACCAACCGCGCCCGTCTTTACATTTCGCTTGGCGAGAAAGAAAAAGCTGTAAAGGATTATGACAGGGTAATACAGCTTGATTCAACACTCATTGAGCCCTACTTCTACCGCGGGATGATAGCATTCTCGCAAGGCGACATCGTGCAGTGCGACAAAGACTTCGCCAAACTCAAGCACCTTGACCCCGACAACGATTACACACTCATAGCCCAAGCCACAGTCTGCACCGCCACCGGGCGCAACGCCGATGCAGTCGACTACTACAAAAGGCTGATCCAGCGTGAACCAGCAAGCGAGTACTACGGTGGCCTCATAGAGAACTACATCACAATGGGAGAATACAATCTTGCCGGTGAAACACTCGGCGAGGCGATGCACCTATACCCCATGGATCCCGACTTCTACGTGGCACGCGCCGTGCTCAACAAGAAGCGCTATATGGTCGATGAGGCCAAAGCCGATGCGCGCAAGGCCGTGCAACTCGGAGCCGACCCCGACATGGTCAACGACATCCTCAACAACAATTAGTAATTAGTAATTAGAAATTTAAGTTGAGTAATTAGTAATTGGAAGATGGTGCCTCGGTTCCTTAATATTTTTTACTGGTGCAAGGTAATACTCCGCCTTTGGGGGATTCAGGAAGCCCGCCGACGCAGGATCGATCGCGAGGTCCATGAGGAATGGCTATGGAACAATCGCAAATACCTCAAGAAGTACGACCGTCAATTGGATAGAAAAATTGACAGATATTTTTCCATAGGGCAAACGGGGTACTTAGCCCATCCAAAGTCATTTACTGAACGGCACACAAAGCCAGACTTTTAAAAGACGTCGTCTTGGCTTTAGGTAATTCCGACATTGTCCTTCGCTCACGGAAGTAGTTAAGGTATTTTTGCGCTTATTCATTAACCCATAAGCGCAATGGCAAAACTACAGCCCGACTACATCAACTGGGTCATAAAGATTAACGCCTCACAGGCTCAAGAGGAATACCACAAACTTTCCAAAGCCAACAAGGAGCTGGCGGCTCAAAATAACGCTGGCCGTCGAGCTATGGCCGAGCTCGAAAAACAAGGCCGTAAAGGATCACAGGAGTGGAAGAACCTCCGCAACTCAATTACTGGCAACAACAGGGCCATGGCCGAAAACCGTGCCAAGATGGATGAGCTGTTTAAGCGATTCGACACTGGCTCTATGACATTAAAAGAACTCCGCAAGCGCCTCAGAGAGCTTCAGAGGGAATTTGAAAACACATCCAAAGCTGCCAACCCAAAGGAGTACGAAAGACTCCGACAACAAATATTACAGACGAGAGGGGCTATAGAGCAGGCAAAACGATCTACCATTGGACTAAAAGAGTCATTTTTTTCAGTTAGCAAACTCAAGGAATCGCTTATTGGTTTTTTCTTTAATATTGGCCAGACAGTATTTGGAACAATCAACAAATCCTTTTCCAACTTTTTCAACATCATCGTTGATTTTGAAGCACAGAACTCCAAGCTGGCGGCTATACTTAAAACGAACGTCGAAAACATACAGGAGCTTACCAAAGCGGCTCGAAAATTAGGAGCCACCACATCAT
>CAMWOD010000068.1 GCA_947175715.1 uncultured Porphyromonadaceae bacterium | reverse complement strand
TAGCTGTATTGGCGTAGGCCGGAAGGCGCCCGAATGTTTTAGCAACCCAACGCATCAACTTATTTTGCGAACTTGTATGCCTTGTTGCCGTTGGCGGTGATCACATCGATAATGTAGCAGCCCGTGGGTAGATTGCCGGTGTTGACGCTCAGTGTATTGCCTGCCTCCACCTTGCGGCCCTGGAGGTCGCATATTTCCCACCGTGTGATGTTGCCGCTGAGTTCAATGCTGCCAGGCAGGAATTTGGGTGCATCGGGCATGTCGCTTAAAATAAAGTCCACCCCATTGGGGTCAAATTGCTTATAGCAAGTGGCAAGTTGCTTGATGTCAATGGTCCATTGGCGTGATTCAGCTGGAAGTTTGAAAGTGATCGACTCCAGTATCAGAGGATATGATGGAATGCCCAGTGAGGCAGCGGCACTCAGGTCGTAGTGCAGATACTCCGAGCCGGCTTCGTTTTCATCGGTGAGCGTGACGGCTCGCTCATAAGGATTGCGAACCTTGACATCAACACCACTCAGCGACTTAGCATCGGCGCCCATTGCCAATATCAACGAATCAGGGATGGCCCACAAGGGCAGATTGTTCTTTGGCTTGAGCATCAATGAGCGTCCGCGTGAGCTCGATTGAGTAAATGCTAACTGCAAGGTGCCATCAACGGTGTTGAGTGAAATGCCTGATATATTGGAGCCTGATGCTTGCCAATCGTCGGCATCGAGCGATATATTGTGATAGTATTCGTCGGCAATCTCCACAGTTACATGCAGCTGCAGATGAGTGTCGCCGAGAGTTGCCGAAATTGTAGCGGAGCCATTGGCAACCCCCTTTACTGCGCCATCTTGATCGACTGTCGCAACAGATGGGTCGGAACTTTCCCAACTGAATGTGCTGTTGGCAAGGGTATAGTCTTTGCCACTTATTTGAGCAACTACCTCGACCGGCCATGTGTGGGCATCGTCGATAGTGATATTGCTGTAGGCCAGGGTAGGGGTGCTTTCCACTACCTCTACTTTTACCGTGGATAAGCCATCGGCACCAAAGTTTATGCTAAGCTCGTGTACGCCGGGTTGATTGGCGATGATGGTGTGGCCATCGTCGGTTGTTGTGCCCCAATCGTCTGCTGTGCTCAACGTATAGCCCTTGTAGTCGAGGTCGAGTAGCAGTCCGTACTGATTGTAAGCGTAAACCACGGGGGTGTAGGCTGCATACTGAGGTATCACAATCTTCCATGCTTCGGTGGCCACGCTGGCTACTATGGGGTCGACTGGAGCAGTTGATACGGCCCAAAGCGAGTTGGTCACCTTGCGTTGAGAGCCATCACTGGGGCTGTTGAGGATACCTCGGTCAATGCTGTATAGCTCAGACGAGCCACCGCCATCGAGATTGATGGCGTCGGTGCAACCGACGGCGCTCATCAGCTGAGCGAGCATAGTTGAAGTCATGCCGCGGGCTTGGCCGCTACGTCCGTCGACTACCATCATCACAAACTTGGTGCGGTCGGCGTTATATCCCGCCGCCGTGCGCGGGTTGTCGGCGGTAAGGTGGTCAAGTACGTTGCTGGTATCAAGCAATTTGCCATCCTTCAATATGGCAGGGCAACCTCCCGTCATTTCCGTCATCTTGCCAAAGTCGGAGAGTTGAGGATTGAGCGAGAGGGTCACTTCATCACCTTCTGATAACTTGGATAAATTAGATGCCCCCGTGCCATTGCCACATAGCAGAATATAATCGCTGGCAAGCGGCTGCGTGGTGGCTGTTGAAATTTCAGTCACACGCCATTTCGATGTTCCTATGTAGGCCAGCTCGCCTGATATTTTCTGAAGTTTACACGTGGTGATACCTGGGTCGAGGGTGATACTGGAGTTGTAGGCCGATGTTATTATAGTCGTTTGGTTGGAGAGGGGAGGTGTGTTGAGGCCGTTGATTGATGTTTCTACCCCATTTGTTGAGGTTGCTTTCCCCTCGAAAATATATTTGTCGATCATCGGCACTTTGTTCTCGTTGAACCCAAGTCCATACCATCCCTGATTGAAGGCGTAGTATGGTACGTTGTTTGACACCGATGGTCCGCATGGCTTCAATCCCGCGGCTGTGTACACGCCGAAGTCGGCATTTGAGCCGATGATATACCGCTCGTTGCCGGTGGTCAGTGTTTGACAGTAATCCGACAGGGTCATGCTTCCCTCCAGGGTGTTGAGCCCTTTAGGGGTTTTGATAGTGACATAAGGATTGGTCAGGTCAATCTCGGCATAAAAAATACGCTGCTTTGTAGGGCCCGACAAAGATACTGATGTTTGAGTGATTCCGGGGCCTGCGGCAGCGTGGTAAAGGGTGTCGGCTTGGTACACTGAAGTGCCGATGAGCCATTCTCCCTTACATGAAATCGTGCCAATAATTGTGAGAGCAAAGAATGTGATAGATGATTTAAGGGTCATTGTGTTGAAATTAAATTAATGCAAAACTAAATAAAAAGCATCGAAAATCAAAATTTTGGGTATGACAGCCAAAAATCTTATTTTTGCATGGATGAAGACTACAAAAAATGAGCGAAAAGGATTGATGGCGCTGTCATTGGCACTGGCTGTCGTTGTAGTCCTGGCCATAGTGGGTATGCATGGCTGTGAAGGTGAAACCGTGCCAGTCAGAGTGATCGAAAGCTCTACATCGACAGTAGTCACCGACACAGTTGAGGTGAGGGGTGAGAAGAAAAAGGTAAGCACAAGGAAGGGGAAAAAGAAGGAAAGGACTACAAAGTCTGATATGCTTCGCGACCCTTTTGAACACCCAGTAAATCCCCGTTGAGTTGTTTTTTCGATTCGTATTCCTTAAATTTGCACTTTGAAACCCCGCTTGGTGGAAGAAATTATGCATCAACTATTTTATCTAACATAAACCCTTATTTACATGAAACGTATTATGGTGGCCATTGCGGCCATAGCGATGGCCGGATATGCCATGGTAGCCGGCAATCCCAAGTCAGAATTTCGCGGTGCGTGGATGCACACTGTGTTCCAAGGGCAATATGCTAAGCAGTCAACTGAGGAAAACAAGGAGTATCTACGCCGTCAGCTCGACTCGCTGCAACTTGCCGGTGTCAACGCTATCGTATTTCAGGTGCGTCCGTCGGCCGATGCCTTCTATGAGTCGAAATATGAGCCCTGGAGCCGATTCCTTACTAAAAATGGGGCTGCTCCCACACCCTACTGGGATCCTCTGCAATTTATGATAGATGAGAGTCATGCCCGCGGCATGGAGCTTCACGCTTGGCTCAACCCCTATCGTGTCACCACATCAAAAAATGAAAAACTTGCGCCCAATCATATCTATCACAAGCACCCCGAGCGCTTTCTGGAGTATGACGGCAAGTTGTATTTCGACCCTGCGCTCCCCGAAAATCGTGAGTTTATCGAGAATGTGGTACGCGACATCGTCACCCGCTACGATGTTGACGCCATACACATGGACGACTACTTCTACCCCTATCCCGTAGCCGGAAAGGAATTTCCTGATGATAAGTCGTATGCAAAATACGGTAAGGGGATGAAGCGCGACGACTGGCGTCGCCAGAATGTTGATCAGCTCATCGAGGGGTTGCACAATGTATTACAACAAACCAAGCCGTGGGTGCGCCTTGGCATCAGCCCATTTGGCGTGTATCGCAATAAGTCGACCGATCCCAAGGGTAGTGACACACAAGCGCTGCAGAATTACGACGACCTCTATGCCGACGTGCTGCTGTGGACCGAGAAGGGATGGGTCGACTACATGCTGCCTCAGCTCTATTGGGAGATCGAGCATAAGCGCGCTCCCTATCCAGTGCTCGTAGAATGGTGGAATGGTGTTACCAACGACCGTCACATGTACGTGGGTCAGGACGTGATGAAGTGCATGTCGAAGAAAGATATCACTACTACCAACCCCACTCAGCTCCGCACCCGCGTTGAGCTTGCCCGCAAGCAGCCCAATATCAAGGGAAATTGTTGGTGGCCCGGCTATGCCATCACATCTAATTATATGGGCGCATGCGATTCACTCGCCACCGACCTGCAGTCGACCATAGCGCTGGTGCCTGCTTACACATGGATGACCACCGTTACACCCTCGGCCCCCAAGGCGCTCAATGCAGCTGGTAAAAAACTCACATGGGCACCCGCTAATGCCGACAAGTGCGTTACCGAAGATACTCCTAAGTTTGTGATATATAGCACAAATGGTAAGGGTGTGGATGAAGCTGTATCCGATCCCGCCAACATCGTTGCTGTAGTCTACGGCACAGAGTGGGTGGCTCCCGATGGATTTTCCGGCGAGGTTGTGGTCACAGCTCTCGACAGGGCCAACAATGAGTCGGCTCCATCAGAGGCTGTCGCTGTGAAGTGATTATTAACAATTTTTTGAGAAAATCACGGTATAACATAATAAAAGCACCAGTCGGGGCGTTTTATCATAGACTATGGCACAATCTACGATAAACGCCTCGATTGTTACGTATCATACCTCGCCGAAGGAGCTCAATGATTGCTTGAAATCATTGCTTGCTACTCCGGCCATTGCTCATGTTGACGTTATTGACAACGCATCGGAGGAGGCTGTGGCCAACGTGTGCGCTCACTATGGCGATCGTGTGAGTTACCAGCCCAACCCTAATGTCGGGTTTGGACGGGCTCATAATATATCGTTGAGACGTTCTATCGATCAGGGTGTAACTTATCACCTGGTAATTAATGCCGACGTCTATTTTGACGCGGGCACTATTGAGGCATGTGTAGAATACATGGATCACAACCCTGATGTAGGCCAGCTGATGCCTCGTACCGAGTTTCCCGGCGGAGAGTTTCAGCCCACATGCCATCCGGTGCCATCACCACTTGAGTTGATGATACACCGTTTCACTCCTCTCAGCTGGTGCCGCAAACGCCGCGACCGCTACGAAATGGAGAATGCCGATATGAGTAGCCCACACAACGTGCCGGTGCATCACGGATGCTTTATGTTCATGAGAGTGGATGTGCTTAAGCAGCTTGGCGTATTCGATGAGCGCTATTTCATGTATGGCGAAGACTTCGACCTTACACGGCGCATACATCGCCACTACCGCACCATGTATTACCCGGGGGCGAAGATCGTGCATCTGTATAAGGGGCAATCACGAACCAATCTCAAGCTATTCTGGATTCACTGCGTGAGTATGCTTAAATACTTCGCGAAGTGGGGCTTCTTTATCGACCGTGAGCGTGTGGCGTTCAACCGCGCGCTCCGAGCCGACCTGGCGCAAACCTCATCACAAAGTAGGCACGCTGATTAGGTGGCACTGACTATCACATGCGTTGCAACACAAATAAATTTCGCCCCGTGGATATTGAAACATACCCATGGGGCGAAACTTTATTGAAGATGAGTTATGTGTTCGACAGTGTTACTATTTGTCGATGTCGATGATCTCGTAGTCGAGTGAGCCTAAGCCGATAGCGGCAGCATGGTCGATGGTATGCAAGCCATGACGGCTGTTGATGCGCTCTATCAGGGGGGCGTTGTCGTTGCCTTCAGTGGCTTTCATGTTGAAAATGATGTCAACACATGCCTTGTCGAGGGCCACGGGGTCGGTAGAGGCAAGGATGCCGTAGTCCTTTAGGAGCACCTCGGAGGGGTGGGCATCGCAGTCGCAATCAACCGACATATTGTTCATAACATTGATGTAAACAATATTGTCGCCGAAGTAGTCGTCAACGGCTTGTGCCGCAGAGGCCATCGATTCAAGAAATTTGTCTTGCTCGGCAATGTTGTCCCATAGCCCTTCCACTTGATCGGTTTTGCCAGCTGAGTGAATGTACGCTTTTCCGTCGGCCGAAGCTACGCCAATGCTGGCATTCTTCAGCACGCCGCCGTAACCTCCCATTGCATGACCTTTGAAGTGTGCCAAATTGACCATAAAGTCGTAGCGTGGTAGGTGATCTCCTACTATGTCGTACTTAATATGGCGCTTATCGCGTACGGGTATCTTCATCTGACCCTCCTCGTCCATTAGGTCAACTGGAGCGATAGCGTCAAAACCGTGGTCGTGTATCGTGGCCCAGTGAGCAGCTACGGAGTTGCGGCTGCCATCGTAAGCGGTGTTGCACTCCACGATGGTGCCACGAACCGTGTCGACCAGAGCGCCGATAAGCTCAGGTTTCAGGTAGTTGGGGTTGCCACCCTCGCCGGTGCTAATTTTTACAGCCACGCGATGACCGTCGGCGTTACGGCCAAGCGCCTTGTAGATTTTCACGAGAGACTCTGGTGTGATCTCGCGTGTCATGTAGACTTTTGATTGAGCAGTTGCCATTGTAGAGATTAAAGCGATTGCTAATGTAAATAATAAGTTACGTTTCATATTTATGTTATAATTACTATGTTGCAAAAATATAAAAATAAATTAGGCCGTCATCTCGACGGCCT
>CAMWOD010000067.1 GCA_947175715.1 uncultured Porphyromonadaceae bacterium | reverse complement strand
ATCATGTACCCCGTGACCGGCATACTTGGCGAACTTTACTGCATGTCGATTGGCGTGGGCTACACACTCCCCTTCAAGATGGTGGCCGCACCCTGGATTGATGGCCAGGAATTGAGCCGCCGCATGAACGCGCTGAAAATTCCCGGCGTGGAGTTCCGTCCTATTTCTGCAAAGCCATTCTACTCAACTTTCAAGGGTGAGAATGTGTCGGGTATTGAAATCTACGTCACCGATAAGGAGCAGGCTCCTCTTGCACTCACTCAATTCTATATCATGCAGGAACTCGCCGACATGTACCCCGACAAAAAAGCATTCGACATTGGCGACAAGACCCGCTACAAGATGTTTGACAAAGTGACCGGCTCACCCGAAATCCGTGCTCGTTTCACAAAGAATTATCGAGTAGACGACATCATCGACTACTGGACAAAGGATGAACCAACTTTCAAAATCAAGAAAGCCAAATATCACCTCTATTAATAACCCAACCTGTGTAAACCATCGGGTTTACATCTCACAGTTTACCCCCCTATCAGTAAATAATGCCCGATTATAAGCAATTTCTCACCGAGCTGCGCAAATTTATAGCTCACGACCGCATATACACCGACGACCTGCGCCTACTGGCATGGGGAACCGATGCCGGATTCTATCGCCTGCTACCAAAGATAGTAGTGCGCTCGAATGGTGAAGACGAAGTAGCTCAAATACTCCGACTGGCTCACTCGATGAATGTGCCGGTAACATTCCGTGCGGCTGGCACAAGCCTCTCGGGGCAGGCCATAACCGATTCGGTGCTCGTTGTGGCCGGTAAAAATTGGGAGAAATACAGCATAGGTGAAGGGGCCGAAACCATCACACTGCAACCCGGCATCGTAGGCGCCCGCGTCAATGCGATTCTTGCCCCATTTGGCAAGGAATTCGCTCCCGACCCTGCCTCCAAAAACTCAGCGATGGTGGGTGGCATCGTGATCAACAACGCTTCGGGCATGAGCTGTGGCACTCACGCCAATTCCGACAAGATACTACACTCAATGCGCATCGTTCTTGCCGATGGCACAGTGCTTGACACCGGCGACCCTGAGTCGCGTAGACAATTTGCCAACACACATCCTGAAATCATAGAGGGTATAAAGCAGCTGCGTGATGAGATAGCCGCCGACGCTGAGCTTACTGAGCGAATACGTCATAAATACTCTATCAAAAACGTTACCGGACTCAATATACTCCCCCTCGTGGAGTATGATGACCCAATCGACATCATAGCGCATTGCATGGTAGGCTCCGAAGGCACTCTCGGATTCATGTCGGAGGTGACTGTCAACACCCAGGATGTGATGCCCTACAAGGCAAGCGCAATGCTATATTTCAGTGAATTGCGTACGGCCTGTGAGGCTATCGTGGCGCTGAAGTCGCTTAAGGTCGATGCGGCTGAACTGCTCGACTCAAAGTCGCTCGCATCGGTCAACGACACCACTGGCGAAGGCCTTACCGCAGTGCTGCTGCAAGTAATCGGCAATACCCGCGAAGAGCTTGACCAACGTATACTGGAAGTAAACGAGACATTGAGCAAGTTCAACCTATTTAAACCCGCCATCTTCACCACCGATCCGGCTGTATATGGCGAATACTGGAAGATACGCTCAGGCATATTCCCATCGGTTGGTGGTACTCGTCCACTTGGCACTACTGTGCTTATCGAGGATGTGGCATTTCACATCAAGGACCTGCCACAGGCAACGGTGGAATTGCAACAACTACTCGTCGACTGCGGATATGATGACGCTTGCATCTACGGTCACGCCCTTGAAGGAAACTATCACTTCATTATAGCTCAAAGCTTCGACACCCCCGCTGAAGTTGAGCGTTATAAGAAACTGATGCTCGCTGTGGCCAACCTGGTGGTTGACCGCTACGACGGTTCACTCAAAGCCGAGCATGGCACAGGCCGAAACATGGCTCCATTCGTGAAAGAAGAATGGGGCGAAAAGGCTTTCGGCTTGATGGTAAGACTCAAGAAATTGCTCGACCCCAAGGGTATTCTCAATCCTGGAGTAATTTTCAACGACGATCCCAATTGCTTCATCTCCAACATGAAGCCAATGCCACTCACGCCCTACGACAAGGTAAACCGCTGTATCGAGTGCGGCTTCTGTGAGGTGAATTGTGTATCGTGCGGTTTCACTCTTTCGGCACGTCAGCGTATCGTGGCTGAGAGAGAGATGACGCGACTGCGCCACTCGATCAACGCATCCGACGCCATACTTCTCAAACGCCTTGAACGTCAGTTCCGCCTCCTGGGCGATGAGACCTGTGCCGGCGACGGACTCTGCAGCACATCCTGCCCAATGAAAATCAATGTGGGCGACATGATACATCAGGTGCGTCAACAGCATCACTCCAACACCGCAAATGCCGTAGGACGATGGGCCGGTAAGCACCTTAAGACAGTGAAAGCATCTCTTCGACCTGTCCTGAGCACCGCCGCCGGAGTAGGACGTGTAATCGGTCCGAAAGCCGTTACCACCATCGGCCGAGGTCTGCATCACATAGGCATGCCTCTGTGGACCCCCGCACTACCGGGAGCAGCAAAGGTAGAACCATTGTTCCAAGACCCCATGGAGCGCAAAGTAGTGTATTTCCCAAGCTGTATCAACCAGACGATGGGCGCTACCCGCGAGAAGGACGGAAAGCCCGCACAACTCACCAATGTAATCGTAGAATTGTGCCATAAGGCTGGATATGAGGTAATTTACCCTGAGGGTATGAACAACCTGTGCTGCGGCATGATATGGGACAGCAAAGGATTTCCTGAAACCGCCGAGGCCAAAATAAGAGAGCTCGAAGCTGCTCTATACAAGGCTTCGGAGCACGGACGCTACCCTGTGTTGTGCGACCAAAGTCCGTGTCTGCACCGTATGCGCGAGCATATCAAGTCGATGAAGCTATACGAGCCTGTAGAGTTCATACTCGACTATCTGGCTCCTCACCTCGAGTTCACACCCACCGATGAGCACATAGCGATCCATGTGACCTGTTCAAGCCGTCTTATGGGTCTCGCATCGAAGATGGAAGAGCTCGCACGCCGTTGCTCAAATCATGTGCTTGTACCCGCCGAGGTGGGATGTTGCGGATTTGCCGGCGACAAGGGTTTCACTCATCCCAAGCTCAACAACTACGCATTGCGTAAACTCGCACCACAGATCAAGAACGAAGGTGTGACTCACGGCTACTCCAACTCACGCACCTGTGAGATCGGTCTTACCACCAACGCCGGAGTGCCTTACAAGTCGATTGCTTATCTGGTCAACAGTTGCACCAAACCTAAAAAAACGACAGTTTAAGAATGACAACAACCGCTACGACCCAACGTCCGGCAAAGAAGCGCCTGCTCGCACTCGACATACTGCGAGGCATCACCATAGCCGGTATGATCCTGGTAAACAACCCGGGGTCATGGGGACATATTTACGCCCCGCTTGAACATGCCGAGTGGTGTGGCCTCACCCCTACCGATCTGGTATTCCCATTCTTCATGTTCATAATGGGTATCTCCACCTATATCTCGCTGCGCAAGTATGACTTCTCATTCTCATGGCCCACGCTGTGGAAGATATTGCGCCGCACGGTAGTGATATTCCTCATCGGTATGTTCATAGCATGGTTCGGATTGTTCCTCAGAGGCATATTCAGTGAGGCTACGCTGTGGGAATCGATATTCTCGTTCGACCATATACGCATCCTTGGCGTGATGCCGCGCTTGGCGATATGCTATGGAGTGTCGTCGATCATCGCTATCACCCTTAAGCACCGCTACCTGCCATGGCTTATCGGAGCTATGCTTGTGGTGTACACTGTGATACTTCTGACTGGCAGCGGCTACGAATTTTCGGAGAACAATGTGCTCTACATCGTAGATAATGCCGTGCTCGGCCCAAGCCACCTATACTCCGACACTGTGGGTGGTGTGACACTGCACCTCGACCCCGAAGGCCTGCTCTCAACCCTACCCTCTATAGCTCACTGCCTCATAGGATTTTGGTGCGGAATGATGCTGATGGACACCACCGACAACCGCGAGCGTATCACCCGCCTGTTTATCGTAGGTACGATACTCACATTCTCAGGTTTCCTTCTCGACTACGGCCTCCCCATAAGCAAGAAGATATGGTCGCCCACATTCGTGCTCACCACATGCGGCCTCGCTTCGTCGTTATTAGGACTGCTGATATGGATTATCGACATCAAAGGTAAGAAAACGTGGTGCCGATTCTTCGAGGCGTTTGGCATCAACCCACTGTTTATGTACGTCTTAGGAGCGCTATTGAGTCAAATCATAGGCTTGATCAAATTTACAGGCTCGGATGGCAATATCACAACTATCAAAAGCATCGTATATCGCGACTGGCTGCTACCAATGTGCGGCGACGACACACTGGCATCGCTGGTTTTCGCCCTGCTCTTTGTAGGATTTAACTGGATTATAGGATATATACTATATAAGAAAAAAATATATATTAAAATATGATACTAATAGCTGACAGCGGCAGCACCAAGATTGCCTGGTGCGTCGTAGACCATGGAAAATTGGTCAAACAAGTATTTACATGCGGCATGAACGCATTGTTGTTGACTGAGGAAGAGATGCAACTGCGCATCGCCACCGAGCTGGCCTCGGAGGTTTCAGAATACCCCATCGACAAAGTTTATTACTACGGAGCCGGTTGCGTGAGCGAGGAAGTATGCGCCAATGTGCGTAATGCTATCGCAGCTTCAATCAACGCCGACCAAATCGAGGTTTACACCGACCTGTTGGCCGCTGCCCATGCTGTGTGCGACCGTGAGCCCGGTATCGCCTGCATCCTCGGCACTGGTTCAAACTCGTGCGTATACGACGGTAAAAACATCACCGACAACGTATCGCCTCTGGGCTATATCCTCGGCGATGAAGGCTCGGGCGCTGTGTTAGGTAAAATTCTGGTGGGCGACGTGCTCAAAAACCAGCTTCCCCAGCATCTCTGTGACAAATTTCTTGAGCAATACTCACTCGACCGCCTCACCATAATCCGTCGCGTGTACAAGGAGCCACAGGCCAATCGTTTCCTTGCGTCAGTAACCCGATTCCTCATTGAGAATATCAACGAGCCATCAATACATCAGCTGGTTTACAACTCATTCAAATCCTTCTTCGTGCGCAACATCGCCAACTATAAGGGTTATAAGGAGTATAAAATCAACTTCGTTGGCTCAATTGCATTCTTCTACCAGGATGTGCTGCGCGAGGTAGCCGCCGACATGGGATGCACTATTGGCAATATCATACAAAGCCCCATGGACGGCCTGATCAACTATCACCGTATCGACTAATAAATACACACACCATCAACCAATCATAAAACACAATGGCTTTTGTAAAAATCAGCGAGCAACCCTCGCTCTATAATGATCTCGAGAAGAAATCAGTAGGAGAAATACTCCGCGACATAAACAACGAGGATAAAAAAGTGGCCCTCGCAGTAGAGAAGGCTCTCCCCAAGATTGAGGAACTTGTGTCGCAAATCGTGCCCCGCATGAAGCGTGGTGGCCGAATATTCTATATGGGTGCCGGCACATCTGGCCGTCTCGGCGTGCTCGACGCATCTGAGATACCACCTACATTCGGCATGGACCCATCGTGGGTAATAGGCCTCATAGCCGGTGGTGACACCGCTCTGCGCAACCCCGTGGAGAATGCTGAGGACGACACCGCTCAAGGCTGGAAGGACCTCGAAGAGTTTGGCATCAACGACAAGGATACCGTGATCGGTATCGCAGCATCAGGCACCACCCCCTACGTGATCGGCGCTCTCAAGGCATGCCGTGAGCATGGCATTCTCACAGCCGCCATCACATCCAATCCCGACGCACCTATCTCCGAAGCCGCCGACATTGCTATCGAGATGATTGTAGGCCCTGAATACGTCACCGGCTCATCACGCATGAAATCGGGCACAGGACAAAAGATGATATGCAACATGATCACTACATCGGTGATGATACAGATGGGTCGCGTGAAAGGCAACAAGATGGTCAACATGCAACTCTCCAACGCTAAGCTCGTCGACCGCGGCACCCGCATGGTGGTCGAGGAACTCGGTCTTCCCTACGACGAAGCCAAGCGTCTCCTCTTGATGCACGGCTCGGTAAAGAAAGCCGTCGACGCTTATCGTTCAGAAAACTAATCAAGCCATGCTACGCTATTTATTACCCATCGCCGCATGCCTGCTATCACTGGGCTGTAGCGCACAAAACGCTAAGAGTACCACCCCGCACAACGAGCTTTACTATCAGCGCGCCACACTGTTCAACCAACTCCCGGTTGACACATGCGACATAGTATTTCTGGGCGACTCACAGACTCATGGTTGCGAGTGGCACGAGCTATTCGGCATGCCC
>CAMWOD010000066.1 GCA_947175715.1 uncultured Porphyromonadaceae bacterium | reverse complement strand
CATCTGTTGGTTTTGAACGATGCAAAGGTATAAACTATTTTCGACCCGCGCAATTTTTCAAGCATTTTTTTATTCTTAAATTTCAGCATGATGTTTCAAAACGCTGATTGCCAATCACCACACATAATCTCACAAAGCGTCACTCCCTTACTCCGGCTACCGTAATAATGGCCTGCGATGGCTCGACATAACGGTCAATAAGTGATGAAATCTTTTCGGGTGTAGCACTGCGCACAGCTTCGAGTTGCATATCAAAATAGTTGGACGGCGAATCGTTGAGCTGTGACGACATGATGAAATCGGAGATACCGAACGGGGTGTCGAGCGTAGCTGCCAATCGAGTGAAATATCCTCGGCGTACACGTTGCATCTCATCAGCAGTCAAAGGATTGTCAACCATACGCTTGATTTCGGCAATCGTTTCGCTTACCAATTCGTCGACCGACTGAGGCGATGTCGACGCTGCGATTTCAACCACCCCACACTCACGGTAACCGCAAAGTGAAGAGTTGATGCCGTATGTCAAGCCACGTGCCTCGCGGATATTCGACATCAATCGGCTCCCAAAATATCCGCCTAAGGCATATATGGCTAAACGAAGATTAGCGTAGTCGGGATGCTGACGGTCAATGGTAGGTATCGAAATATTCACGCCACATTGTTGCGCACCCGTCTTTTCAATAAATACGGGGGTAGAGGTTGGCTCAGGTTTAAAACGTACGATTCTATCCTCTATCGAAGGTGTTGTAGCTGGTGTCAATTCGAGCAACTGTGCAACCTTGTTTTCAAGTTCCTCACTGATATCGCCCGACAGATAAGCAGTCATTGTAGCTGGGTTATAAACCATATTATGCCACTGTATCATCTCGTCGGTGGTGAGCTTAAGCACATCTTGAGCCATCAGCTTACGAGTGAGATAATGCCCCACCCCTGCTACATGTCGTAGAGCCTCCTCGGCTGCGAGCACTTCCACTCTTTCAAGTTCGACATTCCGGGCAGCGATGATACGTTGGCGCAATCTATCGATACGTTCTGCGGGAAATATAGGATTGTAAACCGTGTCGAGCACTGTTGGGAGCACCGAAGCAAGCCGATTGCTCGTAGCTGCGAGCGATACCGAAGAATAGTGACTGTTGGCCGATGATCGCAATTGGGCGCCATTGAAATCGAGTATTTCCTCAAGTTCATCGGCGGTAACCGTTGTCGCGCCTTCGCGCAAACCGGCACTCACCAACTTGGCTACAGCCACTGAAGGTGACTCGGCTACACCACCTACCCAGTTCATTGTAAGCTGTGCCACCGGCTGTGTGCCATCAGAAATTACCAATAGTCGGCCTCCATTCGACAGCACACGCTGCTTTACCGATGGAAGGCGTAAATCGGCAAAATCAGCCACTTTGGGCGGTATACTACGATCAATCATTATTCACGAGCTTTCGGGCGTTTTCGAGATCTTCGGGTGTATCGATGCCGATGGTAGGTATATCGGTGATTGCCACCTTGATGCGATACCCATTTTGAAGCCATCGAAGTTGTTCGAGAGATTCAGCCAACTCCAATGAAGATTGAGGTAACTTGGTGATTTCATCCAATACATTGGCCCGATACGCATACATACCTACATGGGTGAGGAATGTGGCATGCTCAAGCCACTCCTTCCATTCATAACTCCTTACGTAAGGAATTATAGAGCGGCTGAAATACAACGCATTCCCGCTGTCATCACGCACCAATTTCACAAGATTGGGGTCAAACAGTCCCTCGAAGCCACCATCCTTATTGTACACACGTGCCAGTGTGGCAATATCGGTGGTCGGGGCTTCAAAACACTCTTTCAGCGAATTGATTTGACGCGGGTCAATAAAGGGCTCATCACCCTGTATATTGATTACTACGTCAACATCCCATCCCAACTTATGGTAAGCTTCGCATATACGATCGGTACCCGAACGGTGCAGGTCGGAAGTCATCACAACATTGCCCCCAAAAGCCTTTACAGCCTTGGCTATCCGCTCATCATCAGTAGCTACGGCAACCTTATCGAGAGCTTTCAATGCCTGACGGTATACACGCTCTATCATTGTCATTCCTCCGATATCAGCCAAAGGCTTGCCTGGGAAGCGTGATGACGCATAACGTGCCGGAATCAATCCGGCAAATCTTATTTTATTGTCCATCTTTTTTGTTTTTATGCGAGAAGAAACCTGGGAGCAGACACACACCTACCAATAAATATATGTAGTAAGAGAGTAGACGCCAGAACAGCGCGATTACAAGGGCTATTGATAGCCCAGCAGCCCCTACGGCTATCATATCGCCGTAATATTCGGTAAAAAGCCATTCACTCACGCCCGATCCTCCGGGTGTTGGAGCGGCCATCAGCACTACCCATATCACAAACTGCCTACCAAATACCACAAGCTGGTCAGCAGCAGGCACAAAGCCCCAAAATAATGCATTAACCATCAAGAAGCGACTGCTCCACGACACCGCTGTGGCTCCAAAAGCCCTAAGCCACCATCGTACACCCTTGAAGCGTAATTGAGCTGAAGTGGTAATCATGTCGTCAACCATCACGTCTACCGATTTCTGCCAACGGCGTAACCACCGCCAAGCGAAAACACGGCGCAAGATATTGCCAACAGCCTGCGGCCTCACCAGGATGCCAAGTATCAAAATTGAGGTATATATCACAAGAAAGCCGTAAACCACCCAGAATACTGTCTTCAAACCAAGCGTAAAGGCATATCCACCAGTGCTGAACCCGAAAAGATCGGTAAACGGTATAAGCATCACAATAATTGGACAGGCAACAACCAAAAATGCCTCATCGAGCAGCAAAGTTGTCATCATCAGCATAGTAGCCTTTCCCAGCGGCACTCCCTCACGATTAAGATATATCATGCTGAAAGCGCTACCACCTACCGCCGTAGGAGTTATGCATGAGGTAAACTCGCACAGCATATCCACCTTAAGTGCTTGCCGCCAAGTGAGGTCTCCTCCCGTAAGTTCGTGAAAACGCCAAGTCAATCCGAAATCGCGCCCCACCATGCAGAGCCATGCCAGGAAGATGCAGCCTATCACCTTGGGAGTGAAGTCAATCAACGACCATGTTTCGGCAGTAAATTCACGCTGAAAAAGCCATACCACCACAACAACACCGATAAGCACCGGAGCCAGCACCTTTAGCCAAATACGGCTCGATGCTTTGTTATCATTATTCTTGACAATGTCGTTATTGGCTTTAGACATTACGCACAATTTCTTAGTGTAGAGTAAAAAGTGACACAAAGGTAGCATTTCTTTTCAATATTTTAGTAAATTCGCGGTAATGATTGACAAAGGGGTGCTTCATCACCAAGATGAAGCTGAGATCACACCCTTCGAACCTGATACGGGTTAACACCTGCGTAGGAATTGTCCCACACCACCCCATTGGCAATCGTATAGTATATTGTAGCCAATGACACCTATACCCGTACTCACCATCGCCGGAAGCGACCCCTCAGGAGGCGCCGGCATACAAGCCGACCTAAAGACTATGGCAGCCTTAGGAGTATATGGTATGTCGGTAATTACAGCAATCACCGCACAGAACACCACCGGCGTACGCCGTTTCACAGCTCTTGATCCATCTATGGTGAGCGATCAGCTCGAAATGGTAATCGACGATATACCACCACTTGCCATCAAGACCGGCATGCTTGCATCAGCACCAATTGTCAATGCCATTTGCGATATCCTCGCTCACCATCCCCATATTCCATTGATTGTTGACCCTGTGATGGTGGCAACATCGGGCGATCAGCTTATCGACGATGAAGCCTTATCTACCATCGTCCAACGTCTTTTCCCTTTGGCCACGCTCATCACCCCAAATGTCAACGAGGCACAGCGACTCACAGGAAGCAACAATCCTCACGAACAAGCACAAATCTTACTCGACAGCGGTCCTCAAGCAGTGCTGCTCAAGGGTGGGGATAGAAGTGGTCAAGAAAGCATCGACCTGCTTTGGATTAAAAATTATGGCAGTCCAATTAAACTAACTACCCCCAGAATCAATTCCCAAAACACTCACGGCACCGGCTGTACGCTGTCGTCGGCCACCGCCTCATATATCGCCATGGGCAACGATATTGCCCATGCCGTAAAATTGGGTAAAGATTATATCTTCAAGGCAATCAGCGCTGCGGCACAGTGGCATATCGGGCATGGCCATGGCCCGGTAAACCATTTTATCGACTCAGACATAAATCCTGAAATCACATTCCGATGAAAGTAGAAATCAACAATAAGCCTGTGCACCTCGACGATGGTGCAACACTCGCCGATGCACTCGAGGCAGCCTCTATACCATCGCAAGGAATAGCCACGGCTGTCAATTCAAAGGTGATCAGTGCTAATCTCCGAGCCAATACCATCCTAAATGATGGCGACAAGATACTGATAATTAAGGCCTTTTGCGGAGGATGATCAAACTAGCAATTACCTCACAATTACCTCGTGATAATGAACACCTTTTCATTGAACGAGTTATTGATGCCGGATGGGATTGGGTGCACTTGCGCCACCCGGTAGCATCCGAGGAGGAATTGCGCACTATAATTGAACGAATCGATCCGTTATATTACCGAAGAATCAAGTTGCACTCCTTTCCCCAACTCGTCACTGAATACAAACTCGGCGGTGTGCATTTAAACTCCAGAGTGCCGTCAACCGACCTCGACCCTCAGCAATACTCGATATCTCGCTCTTGCCACACCATATCCGAGCTACATTCTCCCGAGAATAAAGCACTCGACTACGTCACCCTAAGTCCGATATTCGATTCTGTCTCTAAGCAGGGTTACAAAGGAACGTTTGATGCCGATGAGCTTTCACAAATACCGCACCAACCACGTGTTATAGCCCTCGGAGGCGTTACCCCTCAGCGCTTAAAGCAACTAAAAGACTTTAACTTTGCAGGTTATGCTGTATTAGGGTATCTTGCGGAAGCCCGGTCGCTACAACAATTGTCATTACGTTTATCAGAATTCAATTAACTACTTATGCTACAATACATCACACATCCATCCGAGAAATATTCAATACCCGAACAAGCACAAATGGTGCTTGAAGGGGGGTGTCGCTGGATACAGCTAAGAATGAAAGAGTCGCCAATTGAGGAAATCCGCTCAGTAGCCATGGAGCTGATCCCCCTGTGCAAGGAGCATGAAGCCTTTCTGGTGCTCGACGACCATGTAGAACTCACCAACGAGCTACATATCCATGGTGTACATTTAGGACAACACGACATGCCCCCAATGGAAGCACGTGAAATCTTAGGTCCGGAAGCAATAATAGGTGTGACAGCCAATACCGCCGATCAAATCATAAAATTCTTGGGCATGGATGTTGACTATGTGGGTCTCGGACCTATGCGCTACACCACTACCAAAGCCAACCTGTCGCCTGTGATTGGGATTGACGGTTATCGGGCGATTGTCGACAAAGTGCGTGGCGCAGGCGTCGAACTACCGATAGTAGCCATCGGTGGCATCACACTCGAAGATATTCCGGCAATAATGGCCACTGGTGTCAACGGCGTTGCCATGTCGGGTGCAATCCTCAATGCCGACGATCCTGTAGAATACACGATGCGTGTACTTGATGCACTAAACAATTGAAATCAATCTCACTACTTACAACTACCATAACATATGACACCACTAATCATAGGGGGACGAGAGTTTAACTCACGACTATTTGTGGGAACTGGCAAATTCTCTTCTCCTCAACTTATGCTCGACTCGATCATCGCATCGGGCTCGGAGATGATCACCGTGGCCATGAAGCGCATCGATATGCAGCACGAGGAAACCGACCAGATGCTCACGCACATCAACCGCGACCACGTGCAGTTCCTACCCAACACTTCAGGAGTACGCAACGCCGAGGAAGCTGTGCTCGCTGCGCAACTGGCACGCGACTGCTTCGGCACCGACTTTCTAAAACTCGAAATACATCCCGACCCAAAATATCTACTCCCCGACCCTGTCGAAACACTCAAAGCTACTGAACAACTGGCTAAAATGGGATTTAAAGTACTGCCTTACATTCAGGCCGACCCCGTACTTTGCAAACGCCTTGAGGATGTAGGCACCGCTGCAGTAATGCCTTTAGGCGCTCCCATAGGCACCAACAAGGGTTTAAAAACCAAGGAATTGCTCGAAATTATCATTGCCGAAAGCCGTGTGCCGGTAGTAATTGATGCCGGTCTGGGCGCTCCGTCGCACGCCGCTGAAGCCATGGAGATGGGTGCCGATGCCGTCCTTGTCAACACCGCCATTGCCATAGCAAGAAATCCCGTAGAGATGGCCATTGCCTTCCGCGAGGGTGTAATAGCCGGATGCCGAGCCTTCGAAGCCGGCTTAGGTCGCCAATACTCACATGCACAAGCCACTTCACC
>CAMWOD010000065.1 GCA_947175715.1 uncultured Porphyromonadaceae bacterium | reverse complement strand
CGTTGCACAATGTGCCGGTGTCGGTGCGTGAAGGAAAATTTGTGGTAGAGGGACAAAGTTCCGATCCGGTGATAGTCGACATCTTTCTCCCCGATAAGAACCGCATAGCCACAGTGGTGGCCCGCGATGGCGAGAAGGTGAAACTAAAACTCAGCACCAAGCCTTATTCATTCAGCGCCAAGGGTGATGAAATTTCTGAGCAGTTGTCGGAATGGGTGAAAGATAACGCCTCAGTTCTCGCTGGCGGAGACGCAGCGGCGATCAATGGAGTTGTCGAGAAATACATCAAGGGAAATCGTGATAATCTGCTGTCGACAGTGCTGCTGCTCAGCTATTATAACTCATCGATCGATCCGCTGGCCGGTACACAGCTGTTTGATATGATTGAGGCTGAGGCGCGCCCCTCGTATATGGTGGAGGGGTACAGCGAGATGCTTGGCCGAATGAAGGCTGGCATCGAGAGCCTCGTTGTAACCCCGATAGCTTACTATGTGGCCCGCGACTCGGCCGATGTATTTGAGCCGGGTAAGAATCGCTACACACTATTAGCGCTCACATCTACACTGCATGGGCGCGACACGATAGTGGGTAAGTTGGCCCGGATGGTTGATAATGACAGTGTAAAGGTATTGGAATTGTCGGTCGACAATGACTCTACGGTGTGGCGCCGATCCATCGCGCCCGACTCGGCGGCATGGGCGCAGGGGTGGCTGCCTGGCGGAGTGATGACTGCCGGGCTCGAGCAGTTGGCAATACCACGATTGCCCTATTTTGTTATTGTAGACTCGGTTGGTAATCAGTTGCTTCGCTCATCGTCGCTGACGGCAGTAAGTACTCGCGTCTCGGAAATTGAGGGTGAATAGTGCTACGCCGATAGCACTGCGTGCGCTGTCTTTATGATTAATTCACCTAAAAGTCATGGTCAACTGCACGGTTAGTTGTATCTTTGCACGAATAATCGATCATTATAACAGTGTCCCGATCGCCACTATATATCTTAATTCTTCTTCTGCTCATCACGCTGCCCGCTTCGCTGCTCTATGCCCGGGAGGCCGACGATGAGGGGGAGACTGTGATGGCTTTTGCCGACACTGCTCGCATAACTACTCAGCATGTCGATACGACGGCGCTGTTTGTAGCCGCCGATGGCGCTAAACCCAGCCGCATACGCCGTCAGAAGGTCGACCTTGACGCCCAGGTGCAGTTTTCAGCTGCCGACTCGATGATACTCGTGGGTCAGAATCAGGCTTACATGTACGGCGACGGTAAAGTGGAGTATGGCGACATGAAGCTCGACGCCGCGCAGATCGACCTCGACCTCAAAAACTCCACGGTATATGCAGTGGGAGTGCCCGATACCACAGGCGAGGTGTTGGGCTCGCCGGTGTTTGAGGAGGGTGGCACTACATATCAGACGGCCACTATGCGCTACAACTTCAAGTCGAAGCGCGGGTATATCACCGATGTCATCACCCAGCAGGGTGAGGGGTATCTCACCGGTGGTCAGACCAAAAAGACCGAGGATGATGTGTACTATATACAGAATGGCCGCTACACCACTTGCGACGACCACGAGTGCCCGCACTTCTACCTGCAGCTCACAAAGGCCAAGGTCATACCCAAGAAGAATATCGTCACCGGCCCGGCCTACATGGTGCTCGCCGGCCTGCCTCTGCCGCTGGCCATACCCTTCGGCTACTTTCCATTCAGCGACAAATACGCATCGGGAGTCATAGTGCCTACATTCGGCGACGACTATCAGCGCGGCTTCTATCTGAGCGATGGTGGATATTACTTCGCTATCAGCGATAACATCGACCTGGCTCTTACCGGCGAGATATACACCCGCGGCTCGTGGGGGCTCTCGGCACAGTCTACCTACGCCAAGCGATATAAGTACAACGGTAATTTCTCGGCCAATTACCTTAAGTCGATTTATGGCGACAAGGGGTTGCCCGATTATTCCAAGCAGACCAACTTCCAGCTGATATGGAGCCACTCGCAGGATTCGAAGGCCAACCCCAATATGAACCTGTCGGCATCGGTCAACTTCACCACATCGGGCTACACGCGCAATGACGTCAACTCATACTATTCGTCGGCATTCACCGAGAATACCAAGAGTTCTACGGTCAACCTCACTTACCGCATACCTCAGAGCAAGTGGTCGCTGTCGACCACGATGAACGTGTCGCAGCGCACCCAGGACTCCACGCTGGCCGTGTCGTTCCCCAACTTCACCATCACCATGAGCCAGCACTCGCCGTTCAAGCGTAAGCGTGCCGTGGGCGCTGAGAAGTGGTACGAGAAAATCAAGCTGTCGTATTCAGGACAGTTTCAAAACTCGCTCACTGCCAAGCAGGACGAGTTTTTCAAAAAGAGCCTTATCAAGGATTGGCGCAACGGCATGAAGCACTCGGTGCCCATCTCAGCCACCTTCAATATATTTAAGTATATCAACCTCACACCATCGCTCAGGCTCGACGACCGCATGTACACCTCCAAAGTGCGCCGCCAGTGGGACCCTAACGCCGCAGCCGAGATATGCGACACCACCTACAACTTCTACAACGTGTGGGATTTCGCCGCATCGATAGCCTTCGACACCAAAATTTACGGATTCTTCCAGCCGCTGCCGTTCCTGGGCGATAAGGTGAAAATGATACGCCACGTACTCACTCCCACTATATCATTCACCGGTTCGCCCGACTTCAGCTCCCCGTTCTTCGGATACTACGGTACTTACGACTATCCCGATGCCCGCGGCAACATCGTTCAGCGCAAATATTCGATGTTCCCCAACGCACTGTTTGGCGTGCCAGGGCAAGGTAAAACCGGCATGGTTACGGTGTCGTTGGCCAACAACCTGGAGATGAAGGTCAAGAGCGACAACGACTCTATTGGCGAGAAGAAAATCTCGCTTATCGAAAACTTTACCGTCAACCAGAGCTACAACTTTGCCGCCGACTCGCTGCGATGGTCCAACATCAACACATCGCTGATGCTCCGTCTCGTCAAGGGATTCAACCTCAACCTATCGGCCGTGTGGGATGTCTACACCTATGGCCTCAATGAGGCCGGTACCCCCGTTCGCCTCAACCGCACCCGCCTCCAGGCCGGAAAGGGCCTGGGTAAGCTCTCAAGTACTGGTACATCATTCTCCTATACTTTCAACAACAACACCTTCAGCCGCAAGAAGGACAACAGTAAAAAGGGCTCTAAGGAGGATAAAAACGACAACTATACATCGTCGGACGATGAATTTACCGACCCCAACGAGGAGGACGACAGCGGCGACTCCGGCGGCAGCGACCTCGACCTCGACTCCGATGGCTATCTTCGGTGGAAAGTGCCCTGGAACCTCTCGGTCAACTATTCGATAAACTACTCCTACGGCACATTCAACAAGAAGAAGATGGAGTATAACGGCAAGTGGACTCAAAACCTGAGCTTCTCGGGCAACATACGCCCCACGGCCAACTGGAACTTCGGCTTCACCGCTTCCTACAACTTCGACACCCATAAGCTGGCCTACATGAATTGCAACGTGTCGCGCGACCTGCACTGCTTCACCATGCGCGCCAGCTTCGTGCCCGTGGGCCCCTACAAGAGCTACAACTTCCACATCTCAGTGAAATCGTCGCTTCTGTCCGACCTCAAATACGACAAGCGCTCCTCCCGCTCCAACGGCATCACCTGGTACTAATCAACCTCCTCAACCTTAATTGTGGGGGTGTTGGATGTGCGAGGATTTTGCACTATCTTTGTGGGGTGATTATCACAAAGTGTATTTAACCTTAAAAATATCATACTTACATGGTCTGGAAACAACGTATTTTGATGCTTTTGGTGGGCATAATGGCGGCATGGCCGACAATGATGGTGCATGCCGACACAATGGACGATGAGGGTTATCCGGTGCTCTACGTACTGGGTACTGACAACAGGTGGTCGCCCCGCGATGACCACCGATTTACCCGCTCGGGCAATGAATATTCGATCACTCTCAACTCGCTCGACGGTGAATTTAAAATCGGTAGCGACCAGTGGCATTACAATCTCGGTGGCGATGCCACAATCACTAAGCCCGTAAATCTTAAGTTGATAAGCAATGGCCCCAACCTGCGTGCCGCAAATCTGAAGAATGTGTCAATCAAGTTCACCCTATCGTCGAAGGATGCGCCTATGGCGAATACTATAGTGAGATTTGGCATTAACGGTGAGTGGGACGAAACCGTAATAGACCCGGATGATCCTGTGGTCAACGGTCTGTCGGGGACACTGCCTGTAATATATATTAATGTGTACAAGGTCGACGCTGACGGCAACTATGTGCTTGATGGCGCAGGTAACAAAATACTCGATGATGAGGTCATCGACATCAACCTGCCGCATAAGAACTATTTTACAGCTGAATATTGGCTCGATGTGAATGGTTGTGAATGGCTTGAGGCGCTTGGCGCTAAGTCAGTGGGATCGGCCGATGAGCCTTTACCCACACAGATCAAGGCCCGCGGCAACTATACCCGCATAGCGTATGCGAAGAAGCCGTTCAAACTCAAACTTGGCAAGAAGCAGAATCTCCTCGGCCTCACCCCCGACAAGAGCAAACACTACGCTCTGCTGGCACATGCCGACGACACCTATGGTTTCCTCCGCAACTTCACCAGCTTCAACCTCGGCAAGCGTATCGGACTCCCCGCCGTGTGTGGCATGCAGCCGATAGAGGTGGTGATCAACGGCAATTACCGCGGCCTTTACTTCCTCACCGAGTCGATACGTGTGGACGACGGTCGCATCAATATCACTGAGCTCGACGACAACGTGACCGATAGTAAGCTCATATCGGGCGGCTATCTCGTGGAGCTCGACAACTATGATGAGGAGAATCAAATTCGCATGAATGAAAAGAGCTGCGCTCATGGTCAGTACCTCGACATGCTCCGCATCACCTGGGACACCCCCGAGGAGTACTCTGAGCTGCAGCGGCGCTTCATCACTGACCAGTTTACGGCCATGAACGACCATATAGGTGCTAACAGCGACGACACTTGGCGATACATCGACCTTGATGATGCTGTGCGCTACTACATAGCCCGCGAAATCACATCGGATGTTGAGGCCTACCACGGTTCGACATACATGTATCGCGACTATGGCGACAATCAGAAATGGCACTTCTCGCCGATATGGGATGCGGGCAACGCATTCAATGGCAGTACGCACGACTTCTTCTACAACTGTGATCCATACGGCAACACCTGGATTCCGTCGATGCGTGAAAATGCCAAGTTTAACGAAAAGCTCACCGACACGTGGCAGTGGTTTATGAGCTGCTGCTACGATGGCATAGTAGAAGATATGAAAACATTTGTGGAGCATATCAAGCCTGCGGTGAAAGCTGACTACGAACGATGGAAGGACTCGCCGACACCTCACGGTGGTATGCGCCCCGCCGACAACCGCGACATGGATTCGCGACTCAGAGCTGCCGTTGACCACCTTAATGCCAAGACATCGTGGCTGAGGCAGCAGTGGGGAGACTACGGATTGGTATGCCTGGAGCCTGAGCGCGACGACACCCCGGCGGCTCCGCTCCCCGACTATGCCGCTACCGGCGTGGAGAATGTAGCTGTCGATAATGGTGTTGATGCAGTGTATTACGACATCTATGGTCGTCGTGTAGCAAATCCAGCACATGGCCAGCTCGTAATCCGCTGCCAAGGTTCGCAATCAACCAAGGTGGTTTTTTAAGCAACCCCTGAAAATATGAGCGAAGGGTGCGCTGTCAGCGGCGCACCCTTCGTTTTTTAACTTATAAGGAGTTGTAGACTTGTTCGAGCAGGCGGGGGCGAGGATTGAGGGAATTGAAAGCTGCGTTGTCGCGCGAGGGATTGACGCGGTTGGTGAGGAAAATGAACACCAGCCTGTTGGTAGGATCGACCCAAAAGCAATTGCCTGTAAAGCCTAAGTGGCCGTAAACCGATGGGTGAGCCAGTGATGTAGTGGGAGAATTGTCGGGATTGACGGTGTCGGGCTTGTCGAATCCGAGCCCACGGCGGCAAGTGGGACTCTTGGAGGTGGTGAACAGATCGACGGTATTTCTTGACAGCACGGTTTCACCTCCGTACTCCCCTCCGTTGAGCCACATCTGGCACAGTTTGGCCAAGTCGCTCGCATTGGAGAAGAGTCCTGCGTTACCTTGCACTCCCCCCGACATTGCCGCCAGCTCGTCGTGAGCGAATCCATGCACCGTCTGGCGTCGAAGAAATTTGTCGTTTTCGGTAGGTGCTATCTTAGACTTAGAAGTGAATGTGAGTGGACGGTAGCCGGTGTGCGCCATGTTGAGTGGCTGGAAAATGCGATTGGCTACAAACTCCTGGTGAGGCACACCGGTGAGACGTTGCTCTATATCCATCAGCAGTGCGAAGTTGAGGCAGCTGTAGTTGTATGCGTTGGAGGGACGAAGCGGAATATCGTAAATGCGCTGCATCACAGTATCGATGG
>CAMWOD010000064.1 GCA_947175715.1 uncultured Porphyromonadaceae bacterium | reverse complement strand
TTCCAATGGTTTGACCATATTTATGTCGACGGCGATGCAAAAGTTACTGCCGTTCAACTTCCTTACACCGGCTATATCGTGGATGCTCGATGGAGCCTCGATAGTGCTCACTTGGATCTTCTTTGCCGGTACATATCTGCTCATTCCCAACACCAAGGTGAAGTTAACCAACGCTCTGCTGGCCGGATGTATAGCGGGCACGGCATTTGTGATATTGCAGTGGGCTTTTGTGTCAGGACAAGTGTATGTGGCTAAGTATAATGCCATCTACGGTTCGGTGGCGTTCCTCCCGCTATTCCTGGTATGGGCACAGCTGGCATGGGTGGTGACACTGTCGGGTGCTGTGGTGTGCTATTCATCGCAAAATATATTCCAGTTCAGCTTCAACGAGCAGATTCAACGCATGTCGCTCAACTACCGCCGTCAGATAGCTATGGCGGTGATGACTGTAGTGGTACAGAGGTTTCTCAGCGGTGAGAAGCCGTTGACCGAACACGGATTTGCTGTGAAATACCGTATACCCGCCCGACTGATATCGGAGGTTACCAACAGCATGATTTCAGTGGGATTGCTCGACCGCGTGCTTCTCGATGATAAGGGAGCGGAGTTGGGCCTGCAGAGTGCCATTCCTCCCGAGCAGGTGACTATGGCCACGGTGCTCGAGCGTCTTAATGCTGGTGGCAACCGTAACTTCGTGCCCAATTTTAGCAAGAGCTTCGCCAATGTAATCAACAATATGGATAAACTCAACGAGGCTTCGCTGCACAATGCCTCGAGTATCTATCTGAAAGATGTTGAGATAATACAACCTTGAAATTCGTAATAAACTATACATGTAAAGATCACATTATGAAAAATCCTATTGCTACTACCAATGCCCCCGGTGCGATCGGTCCCTACAGTCAGGCTATAAATGCGGGCCCATTCGTTTTTATCTCCGGACAAATTCCCGTTGACCCAGCCACTGGCAACATAGCCGAGGGTATCAAAGCCCAGACGGCGCAGTCAATAGCCAATATCAAGGCTATACTCGCGGCCGCCGGACTGACTATCGACAATGTGGTGAAAACCACTGTATTCCTTGCCGATATGGCCATGTTTGGCGACATGAATGAGGTATACGCCGAAAACTTTACAGCACCATTCCCCGCTCGCTCGGCTGTGGCAGTGCGCGAGCTCCCTAAGCAAGTGCTTGTAGAGATAGAGGTTATCGCCGCTAAGTAAAGTCTAAGTATTATCGGGTAAAAGCCTCAACGGCCTCTCCCACCACAAATGTACTGCCACCTACGAATACCACTTCGTCGGTGGCAGCTTCATTACGGGCAGTGCGTAGCGCATCGGCTACCGAGGTGAATGCACGGCCATGCAGGCCATGGAGCGCACCAATCTCTTGAACTCTTTCGGCCGACATTGCCCGCGGTATGCCGGCTTGTGTGAAGTAATAAGTAGCTTCGCGAGGCATCAGTGCCATTATTGAGTCGACATCCTTGTCGGCCACGAAGCCTATTACCATTCTGAGTTTTGAGCCGTAGGAGGCAAGTTTAGGGCCGAGATATTCCCATCCGCCCACGTTATGGCCTGTGTCGACGATGGTGGTGGGGTTATGGGCTATTGTGGTCCATCGGCCCAACAGACCGCTGAGTTTCTCGACGTTGGAGAATCCTTGCGCGACGGCCCGCTTTGAAATGTGCCACCCTTGACGAGTGAGCACTTCAATAGCGCACATCACTGTGGCAGCGTTTCGGGGTTGATATTCCCCGGTAAGAGGGCATGATAAATCGCCCCAGGGGGTATTGTGGTATGCGATTGCGTCTTCCAGATGCTGGCCCTCGGTATACCATAGTGTGTCGCCGGCGAAATATATAGGTGATTGATTGCTGCGGGCTACATCGGTAAACAATGTGCGTATCTGCCCTTCGGCCTCGCCGATCACCACTGGTACCCGGGGCTTGATGATGCCCGCTTTTTCGGCTGCGATCTGCGGTAGTGTGTTGCCTAAGAACTGGGTGTGATCCTTTGATATGTTGGTAATTATCGACAGTCGTGGCGTGATAATGTTAGTGGAATCGAGTCGTCCGCCAAGTCCCACCTCAACCACAGCTACATCGACCTTCTCCTGTGCAAAGTATTCAAAGGCCATAACCATCGTCAGCTCGAAAAATGATGGCTCGAGGTCGGGCAGCTCAGAGCGTAGGTGTTGCCATCGGTCAACGAATCCTACCACACTATTCTGTGGTATCATTTCGCCGTTGATGCGTATGCGTTCGCGGAAGTCGACCAGGTGGGGTGATGTGTACAGACCTACTTTGTAGCCTGCCGACTGGAGCACGGCTGCTATCATCGACGATGTGGAACCCTTGCCGTTGGTGCCAGCCACGTGTATGGACTTAAATTGCTCGTGTGGATTGCCAAACTGCTCAGATAGCTGGATGACGCGGCTGAGCCCCGGCTTATAGGCCGAAGCCCCTACGCGTTGAAATTGAGGGTGCTGTGTGTAAAGGAAGTCGAGCGACTCTTGATAGGTCATGTCAATAGATGAATAGACCGGCTATTCCGGCAAGGATGATGATAAGTATTGGGTGGACTTTGGTGAAATATACGGTGCAAAAGGCAGCAATGCAGAGACCTATGCTCCAGGCTACTTGGTAGGTGCCGCTGCCGAAGTTGGCTGCGTTCATCAGAAGCAGTGCTGCCGATGCGATAAGTCCAACTACCACAGGGCGCAGCCCTGCAAAAATGCCCTTAATAACGACGCTATCCTTGTGCCGGGCTATGATGTGACTTGTGTAGGCCACCAACAGGAACGATGGTAGAACAACCACCAGTGTGCACAGCACTGAGCCGAATAGCCCCCAAAGTGGCGATGACATTGATGGGTCGACTGTGTGAGGTGCTACATATCCGATGTATGTGGCCGAGTTGATGCCTATTGGACCAGGAGTCATCTGCGATATGGCCACGATGTCGGTAAACATCTGCTCGGATATATACCCTGGGGTCACAATCTCACGTTCAATCAGTGCCAGCATTGCATAGCCGCCTCCAAATCCGAAAAGTCCGATTTTCAGGTAACTCCATATCAATTTCAAGTAAATGCTCATGCCGACTCACCTCCTTTCTTCTTGTCAAGATTATGCCGTGCGTACCACAGATATCCACCGGCTCCTCCAAGCACGATAAACAGAATGGGATTGGAAATGATGGGCCATCCGCTCCATATCAACAAGGCGGTGACGACGGGTATCCAAATCGTGCGCCAGTTTATTCCGGCCGCTCGTGCCGTTGTGATGACCGGAGCTATGATCAATGCCACCACGGCGGGTCGGATGCCCATGAATATGCGGTTGACGTAGGTATTGCTCTTGATGATGTCGGGGGTGAGGAAGATAGCTATGGTAAGGATGATGACAAATGATGGCAATATGGTGCCAAGAGCGGCGGCCAAGCTGCCACGCATGCCCCGCAGCTTATCGCCCACGGCTACGGCGATGTTGACCGCTAAAATTCCCGGCAGTGATTGAGCTACAGCGAGCAGATCGAGAAATTCATCTTTGCGAAGCCACTTGTGCTTGTCGACAATCTCACGCTCGATAATGGATATCATGGCCCAACCTCCACCAAAGGTGAAAGCGCCAATTTTCATGAATGTAAGAAATAAATTGAAAAGCAATGTTTTGAAGTTTTGATTTACGTGCAAAATTAAAGAATTTTTGGGGTGTAATGAAATTTTATTAATTTTACCAATTGTAATCGACTACTTATTATGGATAAATATATTTTTGAGGTGCCGATAAAGGTGCGCGACTATGAGCTGGATGCCCAAGGCATAGTCAACAACGCTAATTATATACACTACCTTGAGCACACACGTCATGAGTTTTGCGAGTATGCCGGGCTCACTTGGGATGAGATGAACCGCCGTGGCTGGATGCCGGTGGTGCGTCGCAATGATGTGACCTACCTGCATTCGCTCCGTTCGGGCGATACCGCTGTGTCGAAGTTGTGGATGGAGCGGCGCGGTCCTCGATTCATTTTCCATCAGGATATTTTCAATCAGGATGGAGTGCAGGCCGTAAAGGCCGAGGTGACGGTGGTGTCGGTAGTTGACGGGCAGCCTTCGCGCGGCGACGCTATGGCCGAGGCGTTTGCAGAATACATCAGCAAGTAAATTTTGATGTGAGATGGTTGACGATGATGTACTTGTACAGCAATTAGCGTTCACCTTTCTCACAGGGATGGATGCGGCGCATGCTCAGGCACTGATTGAGCGTGTTGGCTCGCTGCAGCACGTGATGACGCTCTCAGCTGCTGAGCTGGCATCATTGACACAGTGCAAAAAGTTTACCGCCGAGGCACGCTCTAAGGCAATGGAGAGGGCTGAAAAGGAGGCTCGGTTTATCGCTGACCACAATATACACCCACTTTTTTACACCGATGCAGCTTATCCCAAGCGACTTATCGAGAGTACTGGCGCTCCGCTGATGCTTTACGCTCTGGGCCGTTGCAACCTCAATGCCTCGAAGGTTATTTCGGTAGTAGGCACACGCCATGCCACAGCATCGGGTGTGAGATGGGTTGACGACATGATAAGTGAACTTGCGGCCAACGTCGACGACTTGTTGGTGGTAAGTGGCCTGGCTTACGGCATAGACATCGCGGCCCATCGGTCGTCGATACAGCATGGTGTGCCCACGGCGGCTGTGCTTGCCCACGGGCTTTCTACGCTATACCCTGCCCAGCATCGCGACACTGCCGCAAAGATGGTGCGCGACGGCGGAGCCTTGCTCACCGATTATCCGTCGGATGCGGTGGTGCATCGCGGCAACTTCCTGGCTCGCAATCGCATTGTGGCAGGGATGTGCGACTCGCTTATTGTGGTTGAATCGGCTGTAAAAGGTGGCGCTATGGTAACGGCGAGGATAGCCTTTGACAACAACCGCGAAGTGCTGGCCGTGCCTGGTCGCCCCTCAGATACTTATAGCGCAGGCTGCAATCGATTGATAGCCATGAGCAAAGCTCAGCTCGTCACGTCGACCGAAGATATCCTGTCGGTGATGAATTGGCCTGTGCGCCGTGAGGAGGGTGAACAGGGATCGTTGCCACTGATACTCGACCCCGAGCAACAGCGCATCGTAGACTACATAACCCGCAGCAGTGATGCCACAACCATCGACCGTATATCGAGTGACTTGAACATCCCTATATCACAGCTGCTACCCATACTGGTAGAGCTCGATTTCAACGGAGTGCTGCTATCCCTCCCAGGCAATAGATACCGCATTGCCTGAACTTTACAACAGCTCAACTTGCTTCCACATTTGATTGTTATAAACTTAAATTTAATATCCTCCACAACATGACCAAAAAGATAATTGCTCCCTCTGAGTTGATAATCAATGCCGATGGTTCGGTGTTTCATCTCCATCTGCTCCCCGAGCAGCTTACCGACCGTATAATCCTCGTAGGCGATCCGGCGCGAGTAAATATGGTGGCTGAGCATTTCGATACTCGTACTTTCGAAGTGCAGTCGCGCGAGTTTCACACCATCGGAGGCACTTACAAGGGTAAGCCAATCATGTGCTTAAGTCATGGCATAGGCCCCGACAATATCGACATCGTGATCAACGAGCTTGACGCTCTGGCCAACATTGACTTCGCCACCCGTGAGGTGCGTGATAAGCACCGCCAGCTGTCGATGGTGCGTATAGGTACTTCAGGCGCTCTGCAGCCCGAACTGATACTTGGCACACCTGTAATTGCAGAGAAAGCTATAGGTTTCGATGGCGTACTTAACTACTACGCCGGGCGCAATGAGGTGGCCGACCTCGACTTCGAGCACGCTCTATGCAAGCACACTGACTGGAATCCGCTGTGGGCCAAGCCCTACGTGGTCAATGCACACTCCGACCTCGTTGACCAGATAGGGCGCGACGATATGGTGCGCGGTAATACTATTTCGGCCGTGGGATTCTACGGTCCACAGGGGCGCGAACTACGTTTGCCTCTTGCCAATCCCGATCTTAACCGCCGCATTGAAGAATTCGAATTCCACGGTCGTCGTATCACCAACTACGAGATGGAGTCGGCACCGCTCCAGGGATTGAGTGCTCTGCTTGGTCACCGCGCCATGACGGTATGCTCTATTATTGCCAACCGCATGCGTCACGACGTTACCCCCAACTACAAGACCGCCATGCGCGATCTCATCGCCACCGTCATCGACCGCCTCTAACATTTGTCGCTTTTAGTGCTATCCCCCATTACCACCCAGTGCCCACCACGGGGTGGTAATTTAGCATAAAAATTAGCCCTTTATCAGGTGCTATAAAATTGAAATGGATTTAAAACTCAAAGCTGATTTTGAGATGCCCTCCTAATCCACGCTCTACGATGTCAAAGAGAGTGCGGAGGGTTATATTCTCACCATCATTTTCTACTTTGGATATGAACGGTCTTTTTTTATCCACTCGTTCAGCCAATTGCTCTTGTGTAAGATTAAGTCTTTCGCGGGCAGTACGGATTTTATAA
>CAMWOD010000063.1 GCA_947175715.1 uncultured Porphyromonadaceae bacterium | reverse complement strand
ATATTATCACTCATGAAGAAAATAGCAGTGCTGGGGTCAACCGGTTCGATCGGCACCCAGACGCTCGACATAATTTCACAATATCCCGAACGCTTCAGCGCCGCAATCCTTATAGCCGGCAGCAACGTTGATGCGCTCATAGCCCAGGCCCTTAAATACCGCCCGCAATGGGCCATTATTGCCGACACTACGCAATACGACAAGCTGCGCGACGCCCTTGAACCTCAAGGCATCAAGACAGCCGCAGGCACACAGGCGATAATCGACGCAATGGATGCGGATTGCTTTGATACGGTAGTGACCGCCACCGTGGGCTACAGCGGGCTCGCCCCTACCCTGCGCGCCATCCGAGCCGGAAAGGATATAGCCCTTGCCAATAAAGAAACCCTCGTTGTGGCCGGTGAACTCGTCACACGTGAATTAGCAAAGTCAACATCGCGGGTGATTCCCGTAGACTCTGAGCATTCGGCTATATACCAGTGTCTTGTTGGAGAAGACCCAACCAAGGTGCGCCGACTCATCATCACAGCCTCCGGGGGACCATTCCGCAACACTCCGGCATCGCAACTTAGCGGTGTCACAGTAGCCGACGCCCTCAACCATCCCAACTGGAGCATGGGCGCAAAAATCACTATCGACTCGGCCACGATGCTCAACAAAGCGTTTGAGATCATCGAAGCACGATGGCTATTTGACATTGCTCCCGAAAAAATTGTAGCCGTAGTGCATCCACAATCGGTGGTACACTCGATGGTGGAGATGGTAGATGGTGCTGTAAAGGCCCAACTCGGCGTGCCCGACATGCGCCTGCCCATACGCTACGCCCTGGGTGAGGCCTCACGACTTGATACCGACGACAGCGGTCTGAGCGTCAGCGACATGGCTCACCTCTCCTTTGAGGAGCCCGACACTCATCGCTTCCCATGCATCACACTGGGGCACTACGCTCTGGCCCAGGGGGGCAACACAGCCTGCATAATCAATGCCGCCAACGAGATTGCCAACCTGGCGTTCCGCAAAGGCCGTATTGGCTTCGGCGACATATACACTACGATAACTGAATGCCTTGAGCGGATTGACCACATCGACGCTCCTACCTACGACGACTATGTGGCCACCAACTCAGCCACCCGCTCAACTGCTGAGGAAATAATAAGTAACAAAAACAATTAAACATAACGCACTCTCTTGGAAACATTCTGGATTAAAGCCCTACAACTCATACTGTCACTGTCGCTGCTGGTGGTAATACACGAGTTTGGCCACTACTTTTTTGCCCGCGTATTCGGCATCAAAGTAGAAAAATTCTACCTTTTCTTCAATCCCTGGTTCTCACTTTTCAAGTGGAAACCAAAGAAATCGAAAAACCCCAAACTCAATCCCGACGGAACCGAAAAACCGTCGTGGCGTGACACTGAGTACGGCATAGGATGGCTCCCATTCGGCGGCTATTGCAAGATAGCGGGTATGATCGACGAGTCGATGGATAAGGAGCAGATGGCTCAACCGGCCAAGCCCGACGAGTTCCGCTCAAAACCGGCATGGCAACGCTTGCTGGTGATGGTTGGTGGCGTGATGTTCAACTTCATCCTCGCCATCATCATCTACGCCGGTATCGCATTCTACTGGGGTGAGAAGGTGATAGAATTCCGCGACAACAAGGCTGGCTATGACTTCTCGCCCACAGCACAAAAGGCTGGCTTCAAGAATGGCGACATACCGCTGCTGGCCGATGGTGAACCACTCAAAGCCGTCGACGACAATGTGATGATAAAGATGGCCGAAGCCAAGAATGTGACCGTGCTTCGCAATGACGCAACCGTAGATATCGCCATCCCCGAGAATTTCGTGCTCAAACTCGACGACGACAAATGGTTTCTCACTCCGCGATTCCCGGTTGTCGTAAAGAGCCTGCAGGGAGGTGCTGCCAAAGAGGCCGGCCTTGAACCTGGCGACTCGGTGATAGCCGTTGGTGGCGTACCTACACCAGCCTACACCGAATTTGTAGCCGAGCTGAACGAACACAAGGGTAAAGCCACCGATATCACTGTGGTACGCAGAGGTGAGGAGCTTACCCTCCCCATCACCCCCAACGACAACGGCAAACTGGGCATTGAGCTAACATCGCCCACCGAAATCTATCCCGTCACAGTGGTTGACTACTCTCTGCTCGAATCAGTACCCAAGGGGGTAGACAAGGGGGTGAACCGCCTTACCACCTACGTAGGCTCGCTAAAATACCTGTTCACCAAGGATGGTGCTACGAGCATGGGTGGTTTCGGCGCTATCGGCAATATGTTCCCCGATCGTTGGAACTGGCTCACATTCTGGGAGATGACCGCTTTCCTATCGGTGATCCTCGCATTTATGAATATCATACCCATACCGGCTCTCGGTGGCGGTCATGTGATGTTCACTCTTTGGGAGATTATCACACGCCGCAAGCCGTCGGAAAAATTCATGGAGTATGCACAGATGGTGGGTATGCTCTTCTTGCTCACTCTGCTACTCTATGCCAACGGTCTCGACATACTGCGAGCCGTGGGTATCTCATTCTAACAAAGGCATCTTATTCTGAGAAAATAAGTTATGGAAAAGATAATACTAAAACGCGGCAAAGAGGAGTCGCTCGACCGCTTCCACCCATGGGTATTCTCTGGGGCTATATCATCACCCACCGATGCGATAGAGGAGGGAGACGTGGTTGAGGTAGTAACCTCTGATGGGCGCCTGATAGGGCGCGGGCATTATCAGATAGGGTCGATAATGGTGAGGATGCTCACATTCGACGACGCGCCGATTGACGATGAGTTTTTCGCCTCACGTCTACGTCAAGCCCTGGGACTACGCAAGGTGCTTGGCTTGGCTCGCCCCGACAACAACGCCTACCGCCTGGTGCACGGCGAGGGCGACTTCATGCCCGGTCTTATTGTAGACATCTACGGTGACACTGCCGTAATGCAAGCCCACAGCCCAGGTATGCATTTCAGCCGCGACATCATTGCCCGTCAGCTCGTAAGTCTCCCCGGACTCGGAGTGAGCAACGTGTACTACAAGTCGGAAACCACACTCCCTTACAAGGCCGAGCTCGACCCTCACAATGATTATATTATCGGGGGATTCAGCACCAATGTGGCGGTGGAAAACGGTCTGAAATTTCACATTGACTGGCTCAAGGGACAGAAAACCGGGTTCTTCGTCGACCAGCGCGACAATCGTCAGCTGCTGAGGTCGCTGAGCCATGGTCGCAACGTGCTCAACATGTTCTGCTATACCGGCGGATTCTCTGTGTACGCACTCGCCGGAGGCGCACGTGCCGTTACCTCGGTCGACTCGTCGGCCAAAGCTATCCAGCTCACACAGGCCAACATCGACATCAACTTCGACGACGCGTCGCATCACCGCGCCGTAGCCGAGGATGCATTCAAATACCTCGATGCCATGGAGCCGGGCGCACACGACCTCATAATACTCGACCCCCCGGCATTCGCTAAGCACCGTGGAGCCATTCGCAATGCCCTCCGCGGCTATCAACGTCTCAATTATGCGGCACTCAAGAAGATAGCCCGAGGCGGCATACTCTTCACCTTCTCATGCTCACAGGCCATCAGCCGCGAGCAGTTCCGCCTGGCAGTGTTCTCAGCTGCAGCCCAATCGCGTCGAAAGGTGAGGATTCTGCACCAGCTCACACAGCCCGCTGACCACCCGGTAAATATATACCACCCCGAAGGTGAATACCTCAAAGGCCTGGTGCTATATGTGGAATAAACGATAAAACACGACATAAAAATGAAACACAACACCCTGTCGTACGCTATCATCGCTGCGGCATTAACATCATCACTCACCGTGCAAGCTAACGACGACAACTTCAACTATGTGGTCGACCGATTTGCCGACATCGAAGTCCTACGCTACAAAGTGCCGGGCTTCGAGGATCTGTCGCTGCAGCAAAAGCAGCTCGTTTACCACCTCACCGAGGCAGCTCTCGCTGGCCGCGACATACTGTGGGACCAAAATGGGCGTTACAACCTACCGATCCGCGACCTGCTCGAAACCACATTCCTCAACTACACCGGTTCGAAGAAAGATCCCAACTATCAGGCGTTTGAGAAATACCTGAAGCAGGTGGAATTTGGCAACGGTATACACCACCACTACTCCACCGACAAGTTCGTGCCCGAATTTTCCAAAGAGTGGTTTGTAGCTCAAGTGGGCGACGACGCTCCGGCCAATTTTGACGAACTTCTCGAGGTGATATTCAATCCCGCCGTGATGCCCAAGCGTGTCAATCAGGCTGCCGGTGAAGACCTGATACTCACATCCGCAAACAATCTCTACGGCGAAGGTGTAACCCAGCCCGAGGTCGAAGCCTATTTCGCAGCGCTCAAAGACCCTGCCGACACTACTCCCATCTCCTATGGCCGTAACTCACGCATAGTGAAAAAAGATGGCAAATTGGTAGAGGAGGTCTACAAAGTAGGTGGCTTATATTCTCCGGCTATCGAGCGCATCGTAGCCAACCTCGAGAAAGCCGCCACTTTTGCCGAAAACGACCGTCAGCGCCAGGTAATCAACACATTGATAAAATATTATCGCACAGGCGACCTCAAGGATTTCGACGAATATTCGATACAATGGGTTGAAGACCTCGACTCACGTGTCGACTTCATCAACGGCTTCATTGAGAGCTACGGCGACCCCCTGGGCATGACCGGCTCATGGGAATCGATAGTCAACTTCAAAAACAACGAGGCTTCGCACCGCACCGAGCTTATCAGCGATAATGCGCAGTGGTTTGAAGATCACTCGCCTGTCGATCCCCGATTCCGCCGCGAGAAAGTAAAGGGCGTGAGCGCCAAGGTGATCACAGCCGCAATCCTCGCCGGCGACTCCTATCCCGCCACCCCCATTGGCATCAACCTCCCCAACGCCAACTGGATTCGCTCGTCACACGGCTCAAAATCGGTGACTATCGAAAATATCACTCAGGCCTACGATGAGGCAAGCCACGGCAACGGCTTCAACGAGGAGTTTGTGATTGACCAACCCACCCGCGACCTGCTCGACAAGTACCTGTTCATCACCGACAATCTGCACACCGACCTTCACGAATGTCTCGGTCATGGATCGGGCCAGCTGCTCCCCGGCGTTGACCCCGACGCTCTCCGCGCCCACGGCTCTACCCTCGAGGAGACCCGCGCCGACCTGTTCGCTCTTTACTATCTCGCCGATCCTAAACTGGTTGAGCTGGGACTTCTTGACAATCCCGAGGCCTACAAGGCTGAATACTACAAATATATCCTCAACGGACTGATGACACAGCTGATGCGCATTGAGCCTGGCAAAGATGTAGAGGAAGCGCACATGCGCAACCGCAAACTCATTGCCGAGTGGGTATACGAGCAGGGGAAACCCGACAACGTGATCGAGCTGGTAAATATCGACGGTAAAACCTTCGTCAAGATCAACGACTATCAAGCTCTTCGCCAGCTGTTTGGCAAGCTCTTGGCTGAAATACAGCGCATCAAGAGCGAGGGGGACTATCAAGCCGGTGCCGATCTGGTTGAGAAATACGCCGTAAAAGTTGACCCCAAGCTTCACCAAGAGGTACTCGACCGCTACAGCAAACTGTCAATCGCCCCCTACAAGGGATTTGTCAACCCTGTGTACACCCTCGTCACCGACAATGACGGCAATGTCACCGACGTGACCGTGACCTACGACGAAAGCTACCTGCAGCAGCACCTCCGCTACTCACGCGACTACTCCACCCTCCCCCAATAACCTTCCGGAGCCTAATCCAACCAGGTTATAGCCCATTCCGGGCATAACCCATTCGGAAATTACACTTTTCGGGGCCTTAAGGACATCCATCCTCAAGGCCCCGAATATTTTATTTACCGCCTCTATACCCGACCCTATATCATATATAATCGAGGGTGACGGTGTGGGGGATGATGTTGGGGTCGTGGGTCGATAGGCTTTCAACGCAGTTGGGGTCCAAACTTGCCCCGCGGATCCATTCGAGAGATTTCAGTTGCTTCCGGCGATCGGCATGAATACCGGGAAGCACGAGGTCTTTCCAGTTTTTGTGAGAATAAGCTCCGTCGGAGGTCAGTAACACATACTTGCCATCCTTACCTGTAATCTTTACGCATACCAGCCCGGCACAATGCCCAGGAATATGGATTAGTTGGATTGAGCCATCTCCAAAGAGGTCAAAACTTTCAGAAAACGGCCCCTCGTGTCCGTTAAACGCAAACTGCGACACGGGGATATCCTGCCACCAGCGCTTCTTATAACGCATTATATTTTTAGGCGTACGCTTGTTGGCATACCTCATTTCATCTTCCGACACGATAATACGCTTTGCATCGGCTACCTGATGAAGCCCGCAAGCGTGGTCGCAATCCAGGTGAGTCAAAACTACGTAATCAAGTTCTGATGTCTTGACACCAAGAGCATTGAGCTGTTCGTCAATGGCCTCCCCTTTTGGTGTGTAACCTTGATTCAAGGTGTACAACATAAAAC
>CAMWOD010000062.1 GCA_947175715.1 uncultured Porphyromonadaceae bacterium | reverse complement strand
GTCTTATAAGCTAATTTGATTGAAATAACCCAGGCAACAAATAAAACTCTACGATATGCGCCAACTTTGCACCCTGATTGCGGCTATAATCAGCACCGCTCTTATGTTTTTATCGGCTCAAAACCAGGTGTCGAAACCCGATTTCGCTTATCCTGAGAACGTTACCAAGCAAGCCATCACCGATATCGACAAAGGCATCGCCTCGCACGACGGTGAGTTGCTGATCGATGCCCTGATACGGTACTCGGTAGCGCAGCAGGCGATTGACCCCGACAGGATAAATCAAGTGACGCAGCGCATCGACTCGGTAATCGCAGTTACCAGCGACGTGCCCACGCTCTCCCTGCTGCATCTGCTCCAGGCCCAAGAATATCTCAACACCTACGAGGACGACTCCTGGGTCTACAATGTGCGTCAGCTACCCTTGGAGCCGCTGCCGAGCGACATCACCGAATGGAGCGGCGACCAGTTCAGAATGGTAATAAAGCGTGAGCTTACCGAAGCCATCGCCCCAGCCAAAGCGCTGCAAGATATCCCACTGAGCAAATACAGCAAGATAATTAAAGCCGACAAGCTCACCCTCACATACTACCCCACGCTCTACGATTTCGTGGCCTCGCATGCCATCGATATGCTTTCGACGCTCAACAACGGGAAGTATCAAATCAACACACGATGGCTCGCCGACCGCGACAAGTTCGTCACCCTCGAAGCGTCGATCCTCCCTGGTAACTTGCCACAGATACTGGGGTTATACCAGTCGTTGCTGAAGTTGCACGATATCAACACGCCCACAGGAGTGAAGTTCGACTGCGAGCGCCTTAACTATGTAAAAGCCCATATCGAAGACACCAATGACAACTTTGCTAAAGTAGCCGATGCCTACACGGCATTGGCCCGCAAATTGGGTAATTCAGAGTATGCCGCATTCCCCCTGTTGAAACTACTTGAGCTCTACGGATATGGACACAGGGAGGCTCCTGCATCTGCCAAGTTGGCCGCATTGAAACTAGGGGAGGAGTACGCACAAGCTCATCCCGTCTTCTTCCTCACCAACGAGATTCACAATCTTATCAATCGAATGCGGAGCAAAAGGGTGAGTATCACCTCCCCCAACGTCACAACCCCAGGATACCCACTGCCAGTAAAGGTGAGCACTACCAACGCCACTCACGCCGAACTGATAGTGTATCAGGTGAATAAGCCACAATACACCAATTTCCGACAAGCCACCAACGGTAAAGGCACCGTGATAAAACGCATTGAGTTAACATTTCCCGACCGACCGCTCGAACAAGTTGACACCGTGGTCCACGTCGATCTCCCGGGCTACGGCAACTACGCCATCACCCCCGCTGTCGATGGAGAAGAAGACCCATATCTGAGCCTCGTAGCCGTCACCGACCTACTGATTGGCGAAATCAACGCGCCCGGCACCAACGCCGCATTTGTGGTCAACCCTGTCACCGGCGCACCTGTAGAGAAGGTTGCCGTGATGGATCTTGAAAACCTGACCAAAGATCAGCGCCGCCAGCTTGGCACCACCGATGCCTTAGGCTTATTCCACAACACCGCCAAGCGCGACATAGGTCAGCTATATCCCAAGCGTGGCGACGACATATACTCCCCCACCATCTACAGCTTCTACATGCAGCCCGACAAGGAAGCCAGCATGAGCGCCACCGTTTATACCGCCCTACCCATCTATCATCCGGGCGATTCGATCGATGTGGCCGTAATCGTGGCATCGACCGACCTGCGAGGAAGCGCCCCCGCTGCCAACAAGCGCGTGACATTGCAACTGCTCAACCCCTTCTACAATCCCCTGACCTCGGTGGAAGTGACCACCGATGCGTGGGGACGCGCCCAAGCCCGACTTCTCGCCCCCATCAACGGTCCACAAGGCAACTACCCAATCCGCGTCAAGATTGCCGATAAAACGTCCGAGCAATATATCGGAGGCACCACTGTGATGGTGAGCGACTACAAGATGCCGCAAGTAAAGGTCACGCTCGACCAACCCAAGCTGATAGCAGGTCAGCCCGTAGCGATTACCGGCAAAGTCACCAACTATACCGACTTTCCACTGTCCGACAGCAAAATACAGCTTTCACTGAGCAACGCCCCTCGCTGGCGATGGTGGAGTATCGGTAATTCTGCGGCACCCTTCTATACAGCTCAAGCCACTACCGATGCCGACGGAGGCTTCACAGTCGAAGTCCCTGCCGCAGTATTTGAGAACGCTCCGCAGCCCAACGGCACCTTCGTTGCACAGGTCGTAGCCACCGCCCCCTCAGGAGAATCGCAGAGTGGCAACGTGCGTTTCTCACGCAGCAAGGAGTACACGATTTCCGCAAGCATCCCCGAGGCCATCAATGCCGCTGAGCCTTACGATATTGGCGCTAAAATAAGCGACGGCGACGATGTGGTACAAATCTCATTGGTACTCACCCTTGACAAAGATGGCCGTCAAGTGGCTCGACTGCCATTGAAATCAGAGGGTTCGCTCAACTTCAGCGACATACCCTCGGGCACTTACTCCTACACTTTAGCACCTGACGACCCCAAAATCAACGCTGAGAATCTTGAAGGAGAAATTGTGGTGTATCGTCTTAACGACAAAGCATCACCTGTAGCCGAGCTGCTATGGATGCCCACCATGGTCCTCATCGATGCCGACGAACACGGTGTATGCACCATGCACATAGAATGCGCCGCCGACTCCACATTTGCCTTGCTCACCGTTGCGTCGAGTGAGCGCACCCTGCGCTGCGAGTGGCTGACTCTCCACAAGGGCATGAACGCCATCGACCTCCAGCTCCCCGAAGGAGTAGAAGAGGCTCGGGCATCGCTCGATGCCACACACAACCTCGAAACTTGCTCCTTGTTCAAGGTCATCCGTACCCCAAAGGGGAGCAACAGACTGCGGCTCCACATCACATCGATGCGCGACAAAGTGACACCCGGCGCCGAAGAACAAATCACCCTGACACTCACCAACTCCGACGGCTCACCAGCCCAAGGCGCACTCATTGTCGACATGTGGAATAAATCACTTGAAGCCCTTGCCCAACTTACGATGAGGCCACCTCATTTCACTAAAGACATTGACCTGTGCACCCAAATGGCCATGAGCAACATTAGGGTTATCGTGACATCACAACCCTCGCGACTCAACACTGTAAACCTCGTAGCGCCACAATACAATTTCTACAAAAACCAGAATGGCTACGCTATTGAACGGTCCTCACCACAGATGTACAAAATGGCGGCAAGGTCGACTGCCGCCGGTGAGACGAACGATCTGCAGGATGTAATGGTGGCCGAATCGTCTGAATCCGAAGATGCAGGTTCTATGCTTTACGGCTATAGATCTCCTAAAGAGGATCTCCATGAAGTCGTCACCACGACAATCGAAGAAAAAGAAATAGGACCAATGTACCCGTCGGCCAACCCCTACCGCGACGCAGCCACCCCGCTGTCGTTCTTCCGCCCGATGCTCACCACCGACACCGATGGTCGCGTGTCGCTGAGCTACACCGTGCCCAACGCCAACGCCCTGTGGCGGCTGAACGCCATAGCCTACAACAAAGAGATGCTGTCGGCCTCGGCAGTAGCCGAAATCATCGCCTCCAAGCCCGTGATGGTGCAGTTCAACGCCCCCCGATTCATGCGCATGGGTGATGAGGGCCGACTCAACGCCACAGTGATGAACGCCACCGACCGTAGCCAGACTGTAGTGATTCACGCCGAGTTCTACGACATATCAACCGGCGAGACCATCAATACCGAGAATACCCAGCGCCTCGTGGCTCCCAACGGATCGGCCACCGTCACCTTCACCCTCAAGGCACCCTTCGGCAGCTCGATGATAGGCTACCGCATACTCGCCACTGCCGACAACTATAGCGACGGCGAGCGCGGAGCAATACCACTGCTCGAATCGGTTGCCCCGGTGATCGAGAGCGACAACTTCTACATGCAGCCCGACCAGCTCACACTCACCCGCGAATTGCCATCGAGCTCGATTGATGGCACGGTGACACTGCAACTCTGCGAAAACCCCGCATGGTATGTCGTAGCCGCCCTCCCAGGGTTGAGAGCCGACAAGGTTACCACCTCCAACTCAGCAGCAGCCTCGATATTCTCAGCAGCGACAGCCGACGGACTGCTGCGCACCAATCCGCGCATCAAATCCATAATACACCGCTGGGTGGCTTCCGACAAGTCCGACTCCACCCTTGTGTCGATGCTACAGCGCAACGACGACCTGAAGATAGCCCTACTCGAAGCCACACCGTGGATGGTCGACGCCTCGACCGACACCGAGCGCATGGGTCGCCTCGCCCTCCTTTTCGACCCCAAAGAGGTGCGCTCGGCCATCGACAAGGGGGTAGCCACGCTGGCCAAGACGCAGTGCAACGGTGGTGGATGGAGCTGGACCGCCGACTACAAGACACCATCATACTGGTCGACCCTCAATGTGCTGGGCCAGCTCGGGGAGCTCAAGCAGTTAGGCTTCCTCCCCAAGGACGAGACCCTAAAAACAATGATACGCAATGCGTTGACTTATATTGACCGCGAAACCGCCACACAGTATCGCAAATACCCAAAGAGCGACTACACCGAGTATGTGGTGATACGCGACTACTTCACCGACATACCACAGTCGACCGCCGCATCGCGTGTCACCGAGGCCACCGTGCAGCGCATCATATCCGGCTGGAACGATATGAATGTCACCGACAAAGGTATCGCCGCAATCATACTCAACAATCACGGCTATAACGCCACCGCACGTCAGGTGATGCGCTCAGTGAAAGAGTATGCCGAAGTCAATCCCGATTACGGCATGTGGTGGCCATCGCTCAACTCGCGATACAACGGCAAATACAATAAACTCGCCTCGGCGGCCATACTCCTCGACGCATTCAACGCCGTAACCCCCGGCAGCGACGACATCGACCTGCTGCGCCAATGGATCGTAGTGCAGAAACAGGCACAGAACTGGGGAGACGCAGTAGTCACCTCCGAGCTTATCACAGCATTCCTCAATTCAGGCACCAACTGGACTGTGCCCCCAGTGGGAATGAGCGTCGAGGTCAACTCGCAGGAACTCACCGACCGCTCACCCATGGCAGGCACAGGCGAGATACGCGCCGACCTCACCGGCATGCTCGCCAAGACCCCCGGTACGCTCTCGATCACCAAGCCCGGCAATTACCCCGCCTGGGGTGCCGTCATCACCCGTCAGCGCATGGAGCTGAGCGCCGTTAAGGCCTCGCCATGCCAAGGACTGTCGATTGTGAAGACACTCTACAAAGTGACCGGCGACGCATCAGGCCAGACCATCGAACCCGCCACCAACCTCGCCGTGGGCGACAAAGTGCGGGTAGACCTGCTCGTTAAGGCCGACAACGACATGGACTATGTGGTGCTCATCGACCAGCGCGGCGCATGCTTCGAACCCGTAGAGCAGACCCCCGAGCCCGTATACTCGCAGGGACTCTGCTTCTACCGCGAAAACCGCGATGCCACCACCAACCTCTACATCAGCCATCTGCCAGCAGGCACCTACCGTCTGAGCTACGACCTCTACGTCAACTCGGCAGGCACATATTCTGGCGGCGTTGCCACGATCCAGAGCCAGTACGCACCGGCACTCACAGCCCATTCGGCTGGCGACATCATCAGCGTCAAGTGATTTGGAGGAATCGAAATAATGTGTTAATTTTGCAGTAATAATCACAACACTAACCAATAACAGCATAAACAAATGAACGTAGTTGAGCGATTTCTGCGCTATGTAAAGTACGACACGCAGAGCGACGAACTGACCAATATGACCCCGTCGACCCCCGGGCAGATGGTGTTTGCACAAGCACTCGAGGAGGAGCTGAAACAATTAGGATTGACTGAAATCACACTCGACAAAAACGGCTACCTGATGGCCACACTTCCGGCCAACATCGACCGCCACTGCCCCACAATAGGCTTCATAGCCCACCTCGACACATCGCCCGACATGTCGGGGCACAACGTCAACCCCCGCATTGTCAAGGATTATGACGGCAAGGCCATAAAACTCAACGACGAGGTGACACTCGACCCCGCCGAATTTCCCGAGCTACTCAACTACATAGGCCAGGACCTGATAGTGACCGACGGCACCACACTGCTCGGTGCCGACGACAAGGCCGGAGTGGCCGAAATAATATCGGCCGTAGCTTACCTCAAAGCTCACCCCGAGATAGAGCACGGCAAGATACGCATAGCGTTCAACCCCGATGAAGAGATCGGCAAGGGTGCACACAAATTTGACGTAGAGCAATTTGCCGCCGACTGGGCCTACACAATGGATGGCGGTGAAATCGGTGAGTTGGAATATGAGAACTTCAACGCCGCCGTAGCCCGCGTGACTTTCAAGGGTCGCAACGTGCATCCCGGCTACGCCAAGCACATCATGCTCAACTCGACGCGCGTGGCCACACAGTTTGCCTTCATGCTCCCCCGCTGGGAGACCCCCGAGCACACC
>CAMWOD010000061.1 GCA_947175715.1 uncultured Porphyromonadaceae bacterium | reverse complement strand
GTAGGGGAAAATTTGGGGCGCGGAGAAGTTTTGGGTAAATTTGCATCCCCTGTGCCTCAAAGGCATTGACATTGAACGAAAATAAAAAATTAACCTCATTTCTAAGTAATACCTGACCATGAACGCGCAAATCGCTATGAGCAAAAATGCTGTGGTGAGCTATTTGCAGAAAATGCCACGGCAATTCACTAAGGCCGATATTGTTGATTTCATCACCAACAACGGTATCGAGATGGTCAACTTCATGTATCCGGCCGGCGACGGCAGGCTCAAAACCCTCAATTTCGTAATCAACAACCTCGAATATCTCGAAACTATACTATCGCTGGGTGAGCGGGTCGACGGCTCGTCGCTCTTCCCCTTCATATCGGCGGGCAGCAGCGACCTGTATGTGCTGCCGCGGTTCAGCACCGCCTTTGTCGACCCCTTTGCCACGATACCCACGCTCACGATGCTTTGCTCATTCTTCGACAAGGATGGCAATCCTCTTGAGTCGGCTCCCGAGTACACGCTGCATAAGGCATGCAGCGAGTTCACCCGAGTCACCGGCTATCGATTTCAGGCGATGGGAGAGCTCGAATATTACGTGATAGCTCCCGACAGCGGACAATTCCCTGCCGACGACCAGCATGGCTACCACGAGTCGGCCCCGTTTGCCAAATTCGGCAACTTCCGCACACGATGCATGAGCTATATCGCCGCTACCGGTGGTCAGATCAAATACGGACACTCCGAAGTGGGCAACTTCACCCTCGACGGCACAAACTATGAGCAGAATGAGATCGAGTTTCTTCCGGTCGACGCCGAGGATGCCGCCGATCAGCTCGCACTGGCCAAATGGGTGATACGCAACCTGGCCCATCAAGAGGGTTACGACGTGACATTCGCCCCTAAAATCACCACCGGCAAAGCTGGCTCAGGGCTGCACATCCACATGCGCATTGTCGACAAGGATGGCCACAACATGATGGTAAACCCCGACGGCTCACTCAGCGACGTAGCACGCCGCGGTATCGCCGGACTGATGGATCTTGCCCCTGCGATAACAGCTTTCGGCAACACCAACCCCACCAGCTACTTCCGCCTCGTGCCTCACCAGGAGGCTCCGACCAATGTGTGCTGGGGCGACCGCAACCGCTCGGTGCTGGTACGCGTGCCGCTGGGATGGAATACTAAGCGCGACATGTGCGCCGTGGTCAACCCCGGCTCAACAGGCGCCGACATCGATGCTTCGGCCAAGCAGACGGTTGAAATCCGATCGGCCGACGGCTCAGCCGACGTTTACCAGCTGCTGGCAGGACTGGCTGTAGCGCTGCGCCACGGCTTTGAGATGGCTGATGCGCTCGAGGTGGCAAGCCGCTGCTATGTCGACGTCAACATCCATGCCCCCGAAAATGCTCAGCGCCTCAACTCGCTGGCCCAACTCCCCGTCAACTGCGCCGACTCGGCGAGCTGCCTTGACAAGAGCCGCAAGATATTCGAGGAGGGAGGCGTGTTCTCTGCCGGCATGATCGACGGTATTATCGCCCGGCTGCGCAGCTACGACCAGGCCGAGGCCGATGCAGCACTCACCGATCCCCACAAGATGCTTGTGCTGGTGAAGCGCTACCTGCATTGCTAATTTTTGAAATTATAAACAATTACAATAATAACACTTAACATGAAACAACTACCTCTATTCCTGGCCGCCACAATGGCAATAGCCATCGCTCCGATGGCTGCAGGCTCGACGGTACACACCCTTAGGGGTGAAGCATTCGATGTCGACACCATCCGTCATTACAAGGCAGGCCCCGGCATGACTTATTCCAAACTCTACTATCAGTCACAGACACGCTCCAACAAGCACTTCAATGTCGACGTGATTGACATCGACATCGCAGCGGCCCGCAACGGTGGCCTCGACCTGCGCATGCACTTGGGTAAGGATTCGGTACACACATCCGAAAAGATGACCACCGTGGCTCAGCGTCACACCGATGCCCAGAATCAATACCTCGCCGCGATCAATGGCGACTTCTTCATCACATGGTCGTCAACCCCCGGCATGCTCGGCTACCCCAATATGACCGCTTGCACCGGCTCACAGATGGCCCTGAGCGACAACGTAGACCACGACAACCATGTTGACGCATGGATCATGGACCGCAATTGGGGCATGTGGTGCGACCAGACTGTGCTCAACAACACTGTGACTCTTCCCGACGGCAAGACTGCAACCCTCTACGGCGTTAACTTCGCCCGCCGCGACGACGCCCGCCGCGATGCCGAAAGCGATGCCTCCGACGTAGTGCTCTACAACGAACACCGCGGCAAATACACCGGATCAGCAGCCGGATGGAATGAGGTGACACTTGCTCTTGCCGAGGGTGAGCAGTGGGGCATCAACTCCGACGTGCGACTTGTGGTCACCAAGGGTGTGCACACCACCGGACACGCCCCCATACCTCGCAACGGTGCTGTGCTCGCCGCCAACACCAAAGCCAAAATCGACTTGTCGAAACTCAACGTGGGCGACGTTATCACCCTGCACATCGGTCTGAAACTACCCACGTTCGACAACCTCGCTCCCGATGTAAAGGAGGTAGTGGGAGGCGATGTAACCTTGCTGCGCAATGGCGAGGCTGTGCTTACCGCCAACCGATTCATCAACTCGCGCGACGGCGAGTACCCCCGCACCATGGTGGGCTATGACAAAGACCGCACCCGCATGATATGGTGCGTGGTCGATGGCAAAACCTCGGCCAATACCGGCTGCTCCTACCCCCAGGGCGCCGAGATGATGGCAGCCATGGGTTGCGTCGACGCTGTCAACTTCGACGGTGGCGGCTCTACGATGATGTGGCTTGAGAAGCCAGGCATTGTCAATACCCCCAGCGACGGTGCCGAACGTGCCGTTGGTTCTGGCCTGTTCGCCGTGCTCCAAGCTCCTGCCGATAAAGAGATCGCCGAAATACGATTTGCCGACTGGGCCGTGAAGTCACCTCAATATGGCATCTACACTCCTGTGATCTACGGCTACAACAAGTATGGGCAGCTCATCGATATGGATGTGAAGAATTACACACTGTCGGCTCCCGAGGCGCTTGGCCATGTCACCGACGACGGCCTGTCGGTACTCACCGATGGCTCGGGATGCCATGCCCTTACCGCCACCTACGGCTCAATCACAGCCACCGTGCCTGTCAATGTCATCGTGGCTCAGGAGGTAAGCTTCGAGGCATCTGAGATGCTTATCGACAATATACGCCAATGGCCCATCAACACCTACGCTCACGTGGGCAACGATATGATGCCCCTTGCTCCGCAAGCCATGTCATGGGCAGTCGACAACACTGGCGTGGCCACAGTCGACGAACTTGGCAAGGTAAAAGGCGTGAGCGATGGCGAAGCCACCGTTACAGCATCGGTGGGTGATTTCACCGGCAACGTAAAGCTCACCGTGGAGTGCCCCAAAGACAAAGTGATGCCTCTGCCTCAGTCCACCGACGCCTCGGCCTGGAAAATCTCAGGGGGTGGCACTGGCACCGAGGTAAAGAGCACCAACCAGGGTCTTGAAGTGGCCTACAACATCACCACCACCCGCAACCCGCGCCTCACACTCACCGCCAAGACCCCGGTGCGCCTCTGGAGTATCCCCGACGCACTGACTCTCACACTGCAGTCAACCGGAGTTGACGTGACAAGCGTGACGCTCAACATTACCCCCGGCTCACAGCGCGCTGTCAACATTAAGGCCGAAAACCTCAAAGCCGGCGCTCCCAATGTGCTTACATTCAACATCGCCGACTACTTCGATGCCAACAGCCCCAATACCTACCCACTGCTACTCAACAACATGGCCATGTCGATGAGTGGCGCTGGTACCGGCTCGCTCACCATCAACGACTTTGCCACAATATACAACGGCTATTCGTCGGTAGAGCAGCTTCCTCTGCAGCCCGGAGAAGGGGCAATCGACCCCAATACACCCTGCGAGTACTACAACCTGCAGGGCATGCGCATAGCCTCACCTCAGCCCGGCGCTATCTACATAGTGCGCCAAGGCTCTCGCGCCTACAAAGTTAAACTCTGACCTTCATAGAACCTTACAGCCTAAAGGGTGTTGTAATTTTGGAATAGTTCCGAAATTTCAACACCCTTTTTAGCATGAAACACTTTTACTCGCTGATGGTGATGGCTGCCTCATTCTTGGGAGCCCAAGCGCAGGTCATCACAACCCAACCTGCTGTAATACAGCAGTCCACACCCAACATCGTGATCACCTACCACGCCGATATGGGCAACAAAGGCCTGATGGGGGTAAAGCCCCCGACCAAGGTATATGCTCACACTGGTGTTATCACCAACCTCTCTACCTCCGACACCGACTGGAAACATGCTCCTACCTGGGGTACCAACTCCACTAAATATGAGTTGACATGGGTTGCCGACAACACATGGACACTCACCATACCATCTATCGACTCCTACTACGGACTTTCCTCAACAGAGCAGGTGTCAAAGCTGGCCTTTGTGTTCCGCACCGCCGACAACTCCAAGGAGGGTAAAACCGAGTCGGGTGGCGACATCTTCGTCAACGTGCTCCCTGAGGGTTTCCAAGCCCAGCTTACGGCCGACCCCGATGGCAAGGTGTTTGTGGGTGAACCCATCACATTTACCGCCGCCACTACATCGCCGGCATCTATCAAGCTATACATCAACTCCACCTCCACCGAGCCGATAGCCCAAATATCATCGGGAACCGAGCTCAAGCGGCAATATGTATTCCCCACCGCCGGCACTTACAAGGTAATTGCCCAGGCTCAGTCGGGCAACGAGTTCCGCGAGCTCCAGCTCCAGGTGGCCGCACTCTCCCCATCGGTAGCGCAGACATTCCCCGGCGGAGTGCCTAAGATGGGCTATACTGTCGGCAACAACGGTGAAGTGACATTCTGTATAGCCGCACCCAACAAAGAAACCGTAGTGATGGTCGACAACCTCAGCGACTATAGCGTACTCACCCAGAACACTATGCACTACCAGGACTATCAGGGTCAGCGATATTTCTGGATCACACGCCGCGACATACCCAAAGATCAAGACTTCATTTATTATTACCTCATCGATGGCACAACATCGGTAGGCGACCCTTACGCCCGACTGGTGCTTGACCCCTGGAATGATAAATACATCAGCTCAACGGTTTTCCCCAATCTGCCACCATATCCCGCAAGTAAGGTGCAGGGTGTGCCGCTGGCTCTTTACAACCCTTCACGCGAATCCTACACATGGGATGTCGAGACATTCAACCGCATCGATCCCAGCGAACTGGTGATTTACGAGCTGTTGATACGCGATTTCACCGGCACCGAAGGTCAGGCCAACGGCAATGGCACGATAGCCGGTGTGATGGGCAAGCTCGACTATCTGCAATCGCTCGGCGTCAACGCTATCGAGCTCCTACCGATTATGGAGTTTAACGGCAACAACTCCTGGGGATACAACACCAACTTCTATTTCGCTCCCGACAAGGCCTACGGTACTCCCCGCGACTACAAGATGCTCATTGACGAGTGCCATCGCCGCGGCATGGCCGTGATACTCGACATCGTCTTCAACCAGTCAGACGGCTTGCACCCCTGGTATCAAATGTACGAGATAGCTCAAAATCCATTCTACAACGGCTCGGCGCCTCATGCCTACAGCGTGCTCAACGACTGGAATCAGGACAACCCGCTTGTAGCTCAGCAATGGGCCGACTGCGTGCAGTACTGGCTCACCGAGTATAAGGCCGATGGCTTCCGCTTCGACCTTGTAAAGGGTCTTGGCAACAATGACTCTTACGGCAACACATACTACCCGGCTACCAACACATGGGCAGCTCCATCCGAGGCCAACACCAATGCCTACAATGCCACCCGAGTAGCCCGCATGAAGACTATACACGATGCCATGCGCAAGGTAGCCCCTACAGCCTACTTCATCAATGAGAATCTTGCCGGCGCTCAGGAAGAAAACGATATGGCCAAGGATGGCGAGCTCAACTGGGCCAACATCAACGAAGCCTCATGCCAGTTTGCCATGGGATTCCAGTCGGGATCCAACACCGCTCGCTTCTACGCACCCCTCGATTCACGCACCTGGGGCTCAACAGTGAGCTACGCCGAAAGCCATGACGAAGAGCGCATGGCCTACAAGCAGGCCCAGTATGGAGCCACCGGCATAAAGGGTGACGAAGATATGTCGACCCGACGCCTCGGCTCGGTAGCCGCACAGATGCTCATGACCCCCGGCGCTCACATGCTGTGGCAATTTCAGGAATTTGGTGCCGACGAGACCACCAAAAACAGCGACGGCGGCAACAACACTTCACCCAAGAAGGTAATATGGAGCTATCTTGACAATGAATACAACGCCGGGCTGATGCAATCGTACAAGGAGCTGATATACCTGCGCCGCAACAACCCGCAGATGTTTGAACAGTCAACCTACACCGCCTTGTAGTGCGCACAGGCCAACTGGACCACCGGACGCACCATTACCATTACACGGGGTACTTCCGAACTATTTCTCGT
>CAMWOD010000060.1 GCA_947175715.1 uncultured Porphyromonadaceae bacterium | reverse complement strand
GGCTAGAGGGATATGACTACTATATTCTTAAATTTGGAGATAGCTCCATGCCGATCGCTGAAATTGAGTTTACTTATTATCAAATGGCAGTCGCTGCAGGAATCGTGATGGAAGAATGTAAATTATTACCGGCGGATGGCATTAACCATTTTCTCACTAAACGATTTGACAGGGTCGATGGGAAGAAGATTCACGTGCAGACTTTGTCAGCAATGAATCCCGAAGCGCGCAGTTACGAAGACCTGGTAGCAACCTGTCGAGAACTTTCGATTTCAGAGTCAGTGATTGAGCAACTTTTCTGCCGTATGGTATTTAATGTTATGGCCAACAATACCGATGATCATAACAAAAACTTCGCATTCCTCCTCGAGGAGAATGGCGAGTGGCACCTTGCACCGGCTTACGATAAGACATTCATCTTCAACACCAACGGAACCGGGCCCAACATTGAGCGCAGATTGAGTATCGGAGGCAAAACAAGCGACATTACTAAAGCTGACTTACTCGATTTTGCAAGACAAAACGGAATTAAAAATGCCAACGCAATGATAAACCGAGTTGCAGAGGCCATCAAAGGTTTTGACAAATACGCTACCGAATGTGGCATTACCCAACCGTGGCGTGGCATCATACAGAAAACTTTAAATGAAAGTCTGACAAAGTTTGGATATATTGAGAAAGAGCATGATGCTCACAACTCGTTTTCTGACAAATATGGTAGAACTATAGAGAACTTTTCCATCTCAATCAATACAAAAGGATATATTGAAGTCTCGGCGCTTATAAATGAAAAACGTCATAGAAAATTTATTCGGCCAAATATGGATTTATATTCCGACATGATGAAGCAAGACATTCTCAACCTTCCTATCAAAGATAAAATCCGATTAACAGAAACGCTCTTTCCTTAAGTATAAATGGAAACCCTCAAAATGCCATTATACATTAAGAGACATCATAATCCATCCTTAAGATAGTTGACAACGCAACTATTTGGAGGGTGGATTGTTATATAGATACTATGACAAATGTATCGGAATACGGAATGCCCAATATCGGCTGCCTGATTGGCGCAGCTTATCAGCAGCAATTGTCAGGCCTATCGGCGGCTTTAGCGGCTAAAGGTCTTGACATCACACCGATGGAATATCTTGTCTTGCGCTGTCTTTACACCCATGACGGTATGCAGCAGTGCGATATATCCACTCTGATCGGCAAGGATAAGGCCGGTGTGAGCAGATGCATCAGTGCAATGGAGCGTAAAGGGCTGGTACGAGTCGAGGCAGTAAGCCATAAGTGCCGCCGTATATGGCTCGCGGACCATGGGACGGCAATTGAGCCGATGATAATGCAAGTTGCCGCAGACCGCCACCAGACCCTCACGGATATCATAAATCCTGATGATATGGAAACATTTGTCAGTGTGCTGAAACTAATACTAACTCAAAAATAAGAAAGGAAACACAACTATGATGACACTAACTATCTGGAGCGACTTTGCTTGCCCATACTGCTACATTGGTGAGACACGCCTCGAGCGGGCAATTGAAGAACTCGGCATAAAAGACGACGTACAGATTGACTATCGTGCCTTTGAGCTCGATCCGACTGCACCGAAAGAGGTAGTAACCTCAACTCCCGAACGTTTCGCAACGAAATATCGCCTATCGCTTGAAGCGGCCAAGCAGCAGATCGAACAAATATCGGACCTTGGCAAGGAGCTTGGCATAGACTTCCGCTATGCTACAACTCAGTATTCCAACACTCGCGACGCCCACCGCCTGATGAAGCTCGCTGAGGCAAAGTATGACAGAGCGACTGTAGCACGCCTAAATGAAACTCTTTTCAAAGCTTACTTCGTAGAAAATCTCATTTTATCCGACCACAAAGTTCTTCTCGATAAAGCTTTGCAGGCAGGCATGAAGGAGCCCGAGGTAAAAGAAGTGCTCGACTCTGAGATGTACGACGATGAAGTACGTTTCGATGAGCGTGAGGCAGCGATGCGGGGAGTTCACGGCGTTCCCTACATAGTGTTCAACGGAGGTTTTGCCGTGCCTGGCGCCATGTCAACCGAGTCGTTTAAACTGGCGCTCCAACGAGAATTGAAGAAACAGGAGCCCTCCACCACGAGTGAACGCCCACACGTATGCGGGCCCGATGGGTGTCAACTGTTATAAAATAATTTGGAGGACCTGACGATGATTAAAGAACTGACAGTACAAGGTGTGTTTGCCACCAATTGTTATTTCTATATTGACCCTCTGACCAGGCGTGGGTTCATCATCGACCCTGGGGCTCAAGCCGGGTTGATATACGATGCCGTGGTGAGCAATGGCTGGACTATTGAAAAAATACTTCTCACCCACGGCCACTTCGACCACTTCGGAGCAGCCGCACAGCTGAGCGAAAATCTCGGAGCACCAATATACATCCATCCCGACGATGCACCATATCTGGCCGACACATACCTCAACCTCAGCGGTAATTCGGGCAGAGGCATTACGGTGAATCATTACGAAGAGTTTAACGGTGGGGAAACCATTGTGTTAAGTTCTAATTCGAACTTCTATCTTAACGTTATACACACACCGGGGCATACACCTGGATCTGTAACATTCTACTCCCCAACGGAAAAAGCGGCCTTCGTTGGCGATCTGCTCTATCAACACGGCCCCGGCCTGACCCACTTTCCAGGCGGCAAGCGCCACCTATTGGAAGAATCGATAGTAAACAAGATTCTTACGCTTCCCGATGATACTCTCCTCCTCTCGGGTCACTCTTCCCCTATTACTGTAGCCCAGCAACGCCAGCTACTACTCGGATAAACTTTTCCTATCATACTTTCTGCATGCCTATACTTGTCATTTCGTTTGGCAGTATAGGCATGCCTTGTACAATTTGGATTATAAATACAGCGCTGAGAATGCTCGTTCGAGACGAGGTATAGGATCGGCAAAATGATTGCCGGGCACACTGTCAAATCGCACTTGTATATCATTAGTTTTTAACAGACTAATTACGGCATCAGTATTCTGTCCTACCGTTTGGAATGTCTTGACATTCGATTTAGGCTCCTGATCGCCGAGCAAGAAGAATCCCATGCCCGATTTGTGGGGAATATCGATAATATTCATCCAATTCACAAATCCTTCGTACCAGAAAGAGCCTGAGAGGGAGGCAATGTTGCTGAATGTGTCGCATACCATCCATTGCCACAGTGCGAACAGTCCCGACATCGAAACACCCACGAGGGTACGATCAGCATTATCAGCCACACCGATTGTCTGCTCCACTTGTGGTATGACCTCGTGCCGCAAAAGTTCAAGAAATTCAGGAGACTCCCCCTTGAAATCAGGGTCGCCCTTCGGCACTCCGGGAGCCGGCCATGGGCTGAACACATTCTGCCAATCCATGCCGGTAATCACCACAATAGTCGCTCCATACCTCTTGGCCGCAGGCTCTATCCAACTTGACAGCATATCCAGCGGATAAAGAATATAAGCTATTTTGTCCTTGCTGACTGTAGAGCTACAAAGACATTTCAGATTTTTAATGTTAATTAGCCTTGTCATAATACTTCATCATATCGGCCATATCGCAGAATCCCAGAGAGGTGTATACAGGTTTCCCGTCGGCAGTAGTTTCAAGATATATTTTACCGCACCCTTTCTCCTGAGCCTGATCCACCAATCGTGACACAATCGTGTGGGCAACGCCATGATTACGGAACTCCTTGCGCACATATATGTTCATCAGGTAAGCGCACTTGCCCGTAGGGTTGTCGGGCGATGGCAGTTCCTCTGTAAGGCATATACCACCACATCCGCAATCGATGCCATCAGATGATGCCACAACGGCATAGTGCGTGCCATCGTCTACATGATGGATATAATATTGACGATTAGCCTCAAGCAAATCGCTGTCAGCTTCGACACCGAATACCGTACGAATCACTTCGGTGCGCCATGACATCAACGAGTCAATATCCTTGACCTCTCTCACATCGACCATCACACACCTCCCTCCTTCATCACTACCGGGAGTGCCCCCACATCTACCTTGCCGCGGCGTGTCAAAGGGATTGACTTGACCTTAACAAAAAATTCGGGCACCATAAAATTGGCGAATCTATCGCTGAGGTAGTTGCGTATCTCTTTAAGCTTCACACCGTCTTTAGGTATGATGTAGGCTGTAAGGTAGTGCAATCCATTGTCGTCGAGAAATGCGCGTACTACGCCTCGCTCCACCTCGGGGCAGATGTTGAGCACATTTTCTACCTCCTCGGGCTCGACCCTCTTACCAAGTATCATCACCTGGTCGTCGCGGCGGTGCAGAAATGCGATGTTGCCGTCGGGGAGCTCATAGCCGAGGTCACCACTACGGTACATACGGGTGCCATCGTCGAGGGATACGAAATTAGCCTGCTCAGGGGCATTATTGATATATCCGCGGCTCACACCCTCGCCAAAAATACAGATTTCGCCGACTGTGCCCTTCGGCACCTCCTTAAGATTCTTGTCGAGGATCTTTACCTCAACCCCTTTTACAGCCTTGCCTATGGGTAAAGTGCCATCGGCGAGCGGCTGGGCATTGTCGACACGAAAATAGTTGGAGCACACGGTGGTTTCACTCGGGCCGTAAGTGTTGTAGATTTTTATACCGAGATCTTTGAGGCGGGTAATGTAACTGGCACGTATCACATCGCCTCCACTGATTATAAGTCTGACTGACTTGGGGATGGAGTCGATCTTGTTCATCTCGGCAAGTAGATAGGGGAATCCGTCGATGATTGTGACCCCATGACGCTCAGCAAACTTAAGCAGCCCGGCGAGCGAGCCGTTGTGCACAGCATGTGAAGGGATGCATAGGGCAGCACCATTGAGAAGAGTAGTATAGACCTCCTCTACAAAGATGTCGAAAGAGCATACCGAGTACTGCAGCATCACATCGCCAGGTCCGGTATTAAACTCAGCTTCGAATGCCTCGCAATAGTTGACCACCGAATGATTCTCCACACTGACGCCTTTAGGCTTACCCGATGTGCCCGACGTATAGAGCACGTAAGCCAAGCCGTCGGGCTCGCTACGATCGATTGTCGCAACCTCAGCCGGCTTCAGATGCCTGCAAAAATTATCGGTAATTATGATATCCACCCCGGCCGTTTTCATCATATAGTCGATGCGCTCCTGGGGGAGTGTGGGCTCGGCCGGCACATAAAACGCGCCACTCTTCATCACGGCGAGCATCGCCGCTATAAGCTCGGCACCATGATGCATCACTATTCCTACCGACTGAGGCCTACAGTCATAAAACTTTGCTGCAATCGCATCGACCATCGCATCAAGCTCAGCATATGTCAAAACACGGTCATCCTCGATGATTGCAGGCTTATCGTAATATTTATCGGCAGTCTTCTTAAAGACTGAATATACCGTTCTCTTCATATTCAATCGCTGGTTAGTCTTTAATACCCTCCACTATCTTGTAGGCCTTGAGATTGCCGAGGTTGGCGGCCATCTGGGTATATTTGGCGGCTTTTGTGGGATTGGACTTCACTCCCTTACCGTTGCGATACATGTCGCCAAGTCGCTCATATACCACCCCCATCAAAGGAGCCGGAAGATTGCCATCTTTGGCTATCTGCTCGTAGTAGTAAGCCGCACGTCCATAGTTTTGGTTGAGGAAGTCATCATTGTAGTTCATGCTGCCAAGATAGTAGCGCGACCAGTTGTCGCCTCCCTCGGCTGCTTGCTCACGAGCCTTGATACCCTTAAGAAATCCATCTTTGTAAAGCGGCTCACCCGAAAAGCTCTGCCCCGCATGTCCTTGCTCTACGAGTTCAAGAGACTTTCGTGCCAGTAGCGTATGCAGGTCATCACCATAGCGTTCACCCGTCAACGGTAGCCACAGGTTGCTTCGTGCGGCATCATTACCCATGTCGCCGGCTACATAGAACCAGAAAAAAGCATCGGGCAGGCTGACTTCGCCAAACCATGGACGCTGCAACGAATATGCATATTTTGTAGCTCCATTGGCATCACCGGCAAGCGCCGACTGCCGATAATATTCGCAAGCTTTCTTGGCATCCTTCTTATAGCCAGTGCCGTCTTCATACATGCCTCCGATTATGCACAGCGACATACCGTTGTTCTTGTGACCTCGCGCCTCGAAGCACTCACGAGCCTCCTTATATTTCTTATTAAGCTGGTAATAAACCCCCAGGTAGTCGTAAGCATCGTTACTGCCGGCATTGGCCGCCGTAGTAAGCAACCGTTCCCCCTCAGAAGTCTTGCCAGGGAAAAGATAGGCCGTAGTGAAGTGGGTGTACAGCAAACCAAGCTCAGCTTTGGCCCTCGTATTGGTATCAGCCACAAGCTTAAGGCATTGTTCGGCCAACTGCGGACTCGCCGCCTTATGATATAGCGCAATATTCACCACACTATCTGCTGTGATCCTGCCTTGTGTATAGTTTTGTCGCACGGCCTCAAGCGCCTTCAGTTGCCTTGCGTCAAGCCCTTTAGGTGTCACTGCATTTTCCACTTTTGCAGCATTATTTGTCACTTTAGAAAGTCTAAACGGCGATCGTGCGGCTATCTCCGAAGATGACAAAACTGCTATTAACAGGACAGCAA